>NZ_JBSFBZ010000056.1:0-51199 GCF_053593195.1 Saccharopolyspora sp. NPDC002376 | reverse complement strand
ATACATAAAAACGGGATCCCGCAGCCAGGCGGCGCCTGAGGTTCCGCCACCCGCACCGCCACGCAAAACGAGCCTGGAAAAACCTCAATGGAAATCGCGGCCTCGGGTATCAGGCCTGGAGGAGTGCTCGGACTTCCTCGCCCATGATCTTGTCGCGGCCTTCCAGCGCGGTGAGCTCGAGGACCACCGCCGCTGCCGAAACCTCCGCACCGGCCTGCCGCACCAGTCGGCAGGCCGCGCCCAGCGTGCCGCCGGTGGCGAGCACGTCGTCCACGATCAGCACGCGCTGCCCCGCACGGAGCGTGTCTGCGGGCAGCTCCAAGGTTGCCTGGCCGTACTCCAGCGTGTAGCTGACCCGGTCGGCGACCACCGGCAGCTTGCCGGGCTTGCGCAGCCCGATCACGCCGGTGCCGTAGGCCTGCGCGACCGCGGCCCCCACCAGGAACCCGCGGGCTTCCACCCCGGCGACCACATCGAACTCGCAGTCCCGGCCCAGCGCCGAGACCACGGCGCTCAGCCCGGCACTGTCGGCCAGCATCGGGCTGATGTCGCGGAACAGCACGCCCGGCTCCGGGAAGTCCGGCACCTCGCGGATCAGTTCCGCCGCGCGCCGGAGCGCCAGGTCGGAGGTGTCGGTGACCTCGACCGCCGTCTGCTCGGTCATCGGCGCCGCTTCCCGGTGGGACGACCGGACTTGCCCGCCGGGCGGCTCGTCGGCCGCTTCGCCGTGCCCGCACCGGCCGCGACCGCTTGCTTCGGAGCTTCCCCCGGCACCTCTTCACCGGCGGCCTTGGCCGCAGCGCGCTCGCGGCGCTGCTGCACCTTGGCCGCGTGCTCGCGGTACTTCGGCTCGCGCATCTTGAAGTCCACCAGCAGCGGGGTGGCCAGCAGGATCGACGAGACGACGCCGGTGATCATGCCGACAAGCTGGACCAGCGCCAGGTCGCGCAGCATGCCGACGCCGAGCATCCCGGCACCGACCACCAGCAGCCCGAGCACCGGCAGCAGCGCGACGACCGAGGTGTTGATGGAGCGCATCAGCGTCTGGTTGACCGCCAGGTTCGCCGCCTCTGGGTAGGTGCGGCGGGTCAGTCCGAGCAGACCGCGGGTGTTCTCCTTGACCTTGTCGAAGACCACCACGGTGTCGTACAGCGAGAAGCCGAGGATGGTCAGCAGACCGATCACCGTGCTGGGCGTGACCTCGAAGCCGGTCAGCGAGTAGATGCCCGCGGTCACCACGACGTCGTGCAGCAACGCGATCAGCGCCGCCACCGCCATCCACTTCTCGAAGTAGAACGCCAGGAAGATGGTGACCAGCACCAGGAACACGCCGAGCGCGATCATCGCCTGCTGGGTGATCTCACCACCCCAGGTGCCGCTGACGGCGCTGTCGCTGATCACCTGCTCGCTCGGCTGCCCCTGCGCGTTCAGCGGCTGCAGCTTGGTGAACAGCGTCTGCTTGACCGCCTGGACCTGCTCGACGTCCAGCGTCTCGCTGCGGATCTGGATGGTCTGGCTGGCGCCGGAGCCAACGATCTGCACCGTCTCCGCCGGGCGGCCCACGGCCTCCCGGAACGCGTCCTGCACCTGGTTGGTCTCGATCGGGCCCTGCACGCCGACCGCTGGCATCTGCAGCTTCGTGCCGCCCTCGAAGTCGATCCCGAGGTTGAAGCCCTTGAACCCGATCGAACCGATGCACACCAGCACCAGCAGGCCCAGCGAGATGTACCACCGGGCGCGCTTGCCGACGATGTCGAAAGCCCCGGTGCCGACGTAGAGGCGGTGGAAGACGCTCTCGCGGCGGGTGCCTTCGGTACCTGGAGTCGTCACCTTCACGCCTCCTTGGCGGTGGTCGCGGCGGCCTTGCGGGCGGCTCGGTTCTGGTTGCCGAGGCGTTGCACCGCACCCAGGCCGGAGACCGACGGCTTGGACAGGAACTTGCTCTTCGAGGCCAGCACCACCAGCGGGTGGGTGACCAGGAAGACCACGACGAGGTCCAGCACGGTGGACATGCCCAGCGTGAACGCGAAGCCCTTCACCTGGCCGACGGCGAGCACGTAGAGCACCGCGGCGGCCAGGAAGCTGACCGCGTCGGCGGACAGGATCGTGCGCCGGGCCCGGGTCCACGCCCGCGGCACGGCCGACCGGAAGGTGCGGCCTTCGCGGATCTCGTCCTTGAGCCTTTCGAAGAACACGATGAACGAGTCGGCGGTGATGCCGATGGCGATGATGAAACCGGCGATACCGGCCAGGTCGAGGGTGAAGCCCACCCAGCGGCCCAGCAGCACCAGCGCGCCGTAGACAACGCCGCCGGAGAGCACCAGCGACAGGATCGTCAGGATGCCCAGCAGCCGGTAATAGAGCAGGCAGTACACCGCAACCAGCAGCAGGCCGATGCCACCGGCGATCAGCCCGGCCTCCATCGAAGCCACACCGAGCGTCGCCGAGACCGTCTCGGCCTCGGACTGGTCGAAGGCCAGCGGCAGCGAACCGTACTTGAGGATGTCCGCCAGCTCGGTCGCGCTCTGCTGGTTGAAATTGCCGGTGATCTGCGCGTTGCCGCCGAGCAACGCGGCCTGGATCTGCGGCGCCGAGACGACCTCGCTGTCCAGCACGAACGCGGCCTGCTGGCCGACGTTGGCGGAGGTGAAGTCGGCCCAGATCTTGGCGCCCTCGCGCTTGAAGTCCAGCGACACCGTCCAGCCCGGCTCACCCTGCTGCGGGTTCGGCGGGACCGCCTGCGCGGTGGCGACCTCGCGGCCCGGCAGGAACGACGGCTCCAGGACGTACTTGAACGCGCCTTCGCGGTCGCAGGTCACCAGCGGCAGCTTCGGGTCGTCGTTGCCGCGCAGCGGGTCGTCGACCGCGCAGTCCAGCGCCTGCAGCGCCTGGATCTGCACGTTCGGGTCAGTGCTCTGCCGGGTGCGCTTGGCCTCCTCGATCTGGCGCTTCTGGTCACTGGGCTGGTCGCCCTGCTGCTGGTGCGCGGCCTGCGGCGCGGTGCCCGCCGGCGGCAGGGCCTGCACCGGAACCGAGGTGGTGACCTTGCGGAAGTTCAGCTCGGCAGTCTGGCCCAGCTGCTTGGCCTGCTCGCTGCCCTCGCCGGGCACCGTGATGACCAGGTTGCTGCCGTCCTGGGTGACCTCGGACCCGCTGACTCCCATGCCGTTGACGCGAGTCTCGATGATCTCGCGGGCCTGCGCCAGGGCCTCGTTGCTGGGCGGCTGACCGTCCAGGGTGCGCGCGGTGAGCGTAACCCGGGTGCCGCCCTGGAGGTCGATCCCGAGCTTGGGGTACGGCTTGCCGTCACCGGTGAAGAACACCAGCGAATACAGGGCGACCACGATCAATGCGAAGATCGCGAGATAACGCCCTGGGCGGATCTGCCCGGCCGGAGGTGCCACGGCGTTCGTTCTCCTGTCCGGTCTCGAAGCGGTGCACATGTCGTCGTGCTCAGTCGCGCACCCGGCGAAACCTCGGCCGCCCTCTCGCGGTCGGACAGCACAGCCGTCGTCCCCCGAGAGAACGTCTGAGAACCCGCGGGTGGTTCGGGCGCCCGGCCGCGGAGGCCAGAAGCACCACCGTTCAGTCTGACAGGCCCGGCGCGGGCGACACCGCACCGGGTGGCGACCGTACGTAGATCAGCTGCTACGCACGAACGCGGGCCCGGAAGCGCTTCTCCGGTGCCCGCGTCGCTACCCGTTGGGCCACGCCCGCCACGCGGGGCCGCGGTCGGCCCCGGTGCGGACTCCTGCCCGTCGTCAGTTGATCTTCTGCTGCTCGATCGGCTCGGCGATCTCGGCCTTCGACTCGGTCTCGACCTGGGCCTCGGCCGGGGTCTCGTCCTTGACCTCCGCGGCCTCCGGGGCGCCCTCGGTCTCGACCTTCTCGCGGACCGCCTGACGCACCCAGGTGGTGGTCATGCCCGGCGCCAGCTCCAGGTCGATGGAGTCGTCGCTGGTGGCCACGACGGTGCCGAACACACCGGAGGTGGTCATCACGCGGTCGCCGGGGGCGATCGAGTTCTGCAGCTTCTGCTGCTCCGCCATCGCGCGCTTCTGCTTGCGGGCCTGCAGGAACAGCGGCACCGCCAGCAGGACGATCAGCAGCGGAAGAATCAGGGAGTTGAGGTCCATCGTGCTCCGTTCAGCGGACGCTTCGGGGCCCAGCCCTCGCAGTACTGCGCCCGAATTGTTCGGATGTTCAAGCCCCAGTGTGCCAGGTCAACTCGGGTCGACGGGCTCCCGCTGTTGGGAGGACCACCGCGGCCCGCCAGGGCAGGTCCGCGCGAGCCGCAGCCGCGCACGACCCGTCCGATCGGCACCGAACGAGACGTCAGGAGGATAACGTCACGCGTCGATCGCGGACGAGCACCCCGGCTCGTGGCACCGGTCGTCGACACTTGGTGCTCGTTCAGATCCGGTTCTTTTCAGTTCTCGCACACCGTATCGGCGTTTTATCACCATTCGATCACTCGTCGAAGAGCCCGGGCGCGTGCTCCGGCGGAACGAGCCCCAGGTGGTGCCAGGCCGCCGCGGTCGCCACCCGCCCGCGCGGCGTTCGCGCCAGCAGCCCGGCGCGCACCAGGTAGGGCTCGCAGACCTCCTCCACCGTGCTCGCCTCCTCCCCCACCGCGACCGCGAGCGTGGAGATCCCCACCGGGCCGCCGCGGAAGGAGTTGATCAGCGCGCTCAGCACCGCCCGGTCCAACCGGTCCAGGCCTAGCTCGTCGACGTCGTAGACCTCCAGCGCGGCCCGCGCGACCTCGCGGGTCACCGCACCGTCGGCGCGCACCTCCGCGAAGTCGCGGACCCGGCGCAGCAGCCGGTTGGCGATGCGCGGTGTGCCGCGCGAGCGGCCGGCGATCTCGACGGCGCCGTCGTCGCGCAGGTCCACGCCGAGGATCCCCGCCGCGCGGCGCACGACGAGTTCCAGCTCCTCCGGCGCGTAGAACTCCATGTGCGCGGTGAAGCCGAAGCGGTCGCGCAGCGGACCGGTCAGCGCGCCGGACCGGGTGGTGGCTCCGACCAGCGTGAACGGCGCCAGTTCCAGCGGGATGCTGGTGGCGCCGGGCCCCTTGCCGACCACGATGTCCACCCGGTAGTCCTCCATCGCCAGGTAGAGCATCTCCTCGGCGGGGCGGGCGATCCGGTGGATCTCGTCGATGAACAGCACGTCGCCCTCGGCGAGGTTGGACAGCATCGCCGCCAGGTCACCAGGCCGTTCCAGGGCCGGACCGGAGGTGACCCGGATCGCCGAGCCCAGCTCGGTGGCGATGATCATCGACAGGCTGGTCTTGCCCAGTCCGGGCGGGCCGGAGAACAGCACGTGGTCCGGCTGATCGCCGCGCCTGAGCGCACCGTGCAGCACCAGCTCCAGCTGCTCGCGCACCCGGGCCTGGCCGACGAACTCGCTGAGCTTGCGCGGCCGCAGCGTCATCTCGACGTCCTGGTCGGACGGGTTCTGGTGCGCGGCCAGCGAGACGCCGTCGCTGGACCAGTCGGCCTCGTCGTCCTCGTGCATCTACGACCTCAGAGCTTGTTGGTGGTTGCGTTGCTTGAGTGGTCGCTCAGCGGAACCTGAGAGGTCCCCTGGACTGCGGGTGCCCCTCCTGATGTATGACCAATACACGACAGAGGGGCCGTCCTCGCCAGAAAACCTCTCAGAACCCGCCGGTGGTTGCCCTGCGCAGGTTGTCCAAGCCGCCGCTTCCACAAGCGCGGACGACATACGCCGACAGGCACTCACTTCGGCCCGAGCGTGGCCAGCGCCTTGCGCAGCACCGCGGAGGTGTCCAGGTCGCCGTTGCCCGAGGCCAGCACGGTCTCGACGCTCTGCTCGGCTTGCTTGGCCGAGAAGCCCAGGCTCACCAGTGCTTCGGAGACCTCCGTACGCACCCGGCCGTGGTCCACCGCGGCAGCCGGCTCGGCAACCCCGGCCACCGCACCGACCTTGTCGCGCAACTCCAGGATCAAGCGCTCGGCGCTCTTCTTGCCGATGCCCGGCACCTGGGTGAGCACCGTCAGGTTGCCGTCGGCCAGGGCGTGGCAGAGCTGGTCCGGCGAGAGCACCGCGAGCGCGGCCAGCGCAAGGCGCGGACCGACCCCGGACGCCGTCTGCAGCAGGACGAACAGATCGCGGGATTCGGCTTCGGCGAAGCCGTAGAGGGTCAGCGAGTCCTCGCGCACGATCAGCGAGGTCCACAACCGGAACTCCTCGCCCCGCCGCAGCCCGGCCAGCGTGACCGGGGTGGCGTGCACGGCCATGCCCACGCCACCGACTTCGATCACGGCGTGGTCCAGTCCGATGGACAGCACCGGACCTCGCACCGTGGAGATCATCGGTCAACACCTCCTACTCGTGCCGGAATCCCCGGCATCGTTGCGCACCGCGCGTCAGCTGCGTGCATCGCGTCCCCCAGCGGCTTTCGCGGCGGCTTTGAGCCGGGCCTTGTGGTTGCGGGCGAGTTCGGCCGCCTTGGCCTCGGCCTGGGCCAGGCGGTTGGCCATCGGCGCGCGCCACAGGTGGCAGACGGCCAGCGCCAGGGCGTCGGCGGCGTCGGCAGGCTTGGGCGCTTCAGCCAGCCCCAGGATCTTGGTGATCATGGCGGTGATCTGCTTCTTGTCCGCCCGGCCGGAACCGCTGATGGCGGCCTTGACCTCGCTGGGCGTGTGGAACGCGACCGGCAGGTCGCGGCGCGCGGCCAGCAGCGCCACGACGCCGGAGACCTGCGCGGTACCCATCACGGTGCTCACGTTGTGCTGGCTGAACACCCGCTCGATGGCCACCACCTCGGGCTGGTGGCGGTCCATCCACCGCTCCACCTCGTCGGCCACCGCACGCAGCCGGGACGGCAGTTCGTCCTCCGACGGGGTGCGCGCGACACCGACGGCGACGGGCGAAACCGACCGTCCCCGGCCGCCGTCGACCACGCCGAGCCCGCAGCGGGTCAGTCCGGGGTCGATTCCCAGCACGCGCACGATGTCACCTGCCCAACTCGGCCTGAACACTCGTTCGAAACCTTATCGAACCGCGACGACAGCCCTCCGCACCGACACGCGAACCACATCCCCCACCCGGGTGAATCAGGGGCCGTCGGTGCCCGGGGTCCAGCTCTCCGGGAGGCCGCTGTCGGTCAGGACCGGCTGGTACTCGCGGAACCCACCGGGAGCGTCCGGCTGCCAGGGGAACTTCGCGCCCTCCGGGCTGGAGACGATCAGCTGCACCGCCGGGAAGTCCGGTCCGCTGTAGACCAGGAACGCGCTGCCCAGGTACTCCGGGTAGTGCTGCAGGGCGACCTTCTCGAAGGTCACCGGGCAGCCCTTCAGGAAGCCGTCGTAGAGCCTCCCGGGCACGAACCGCTCGCCCTGGCCGACCTGCTGCACGTAGGTGTTGACCACCGCGTTCGCCACTTCCTCGGGCAGCCCGATCACCACGACCTCGGGCTTGCCGAAGCGCCGCCACGCGCCGACCGAGAAGGCGTACTGCGCACCGCGCTCGTCGCCGGGCACGTGCATCACCGCTGCGCCGTGCTTCTCAGCGGTGTCGACCATCCACCGGCGCAGTTCTTCATCCGTCTCAGCCACGATCGCCATTGTGCCTGCGAAGAAAACCGCTCCCGCCAGCGCCCACGAGAGGCACCGACGGGAGCGGTTCGGACACTCCTGGTGTCAACGACGAGACTTACGCGTTGACCTCTTCGAGCACCGCGTCGTCGACGTCGAAGGCCGCGAAGACGTTCTGCACGTCGTCGCAGTCCTCCAGCGCGTCGATCAGCTTGAAGATCTTGCGCGCGCCTTCGGCGTCCAGTTCGACGTTCACCGCCGCGAGGAAGTTGGTCTCCGCCGAGTCGTACTCGATGTCGGCGGCCTGCAGCGCCTTGCGCACCTCGACCATGTCGGCCGGGTCGGAGAGGATCTCGTAGCTCTCGCCCAGGTCGTTGATCTCCTCGGCACCGGCCTCGAGCACCGCCGAGAGCACGTCGTCCTCGCTCAGCCCGTTCTTCGGCAGCAGCACGACGCCCCGGCGGGTGAACAGGTAGGCCACCGAGCCCGCGTCGGCCATCGAGCCGCCGTTGCGGGTCATCGCGGTGCGCACCTCGCCCGCGGCGCGGTTCCGGTTGTCGGTCAGGCACTCGACCAGCACTGCGACACCGTTGGGCCCGTAACCCTCGTACATGATCGTCTGCCAGTCGGCGCCACCGGCTTCCTCACCTGCGCCGCGCTTGCGGGCGCGCTCGATGTTGTCCATCGGCACGGAGTTCTTGCGCGCCTTCTGGATGGCGTCGTACAGGGTCGGGTTGCCGTCGGGATCGCCCCCGCCGGTGCGGGCGGCAACCTCGACGTTCTTGATCAGCTTCGCGAAGAGCTTGCCGCGCTTGGCGTCGAGGGCGGCCTTCTTGTGCTTGGTGGTGGCCCACTTCGAGTGGCCGCTCATCTCTCCTCCGTCTTTACTTCGCCTGCGCTGCCGCGTTCAGCCGCGCGCGGACGATCTGTACGAAATAGCGGTGCACGCGTTCGTCCCCGCCCACCAGCTCCGGGTGGAAAGCGGTGGCGAGCACCGGTCCCTGCTGAATCGCGACGATCCTACCGACGGCGGCCGACCGCTCGGAGCTGTCCGGATTTTCCCGGACCTCGGCCAGCACCTCGACCTCCGCGCCCACCTTCTCCACCCAGGGTGCCCGGATGAACACCGCGTGCACCGGGCCGTCCGGAATTCCGGTGAAGTCCAGGTCGGCCTCGAAGGAATCGACCTGGCGCCCGAAGGCGTTGCGCCGCACGACCACGTCCAGGGCTCCCAGCGGCCGAACCGCGGGCAGGTCCGGGTCCTGGTCCACGACCTCGCGCGAGAGCATGATCATCCCGGCGCACGAGCCGTAGGCGGGCAACCCGGCGGCGAGCCGCTCGCGCAGCGGCTCGTAGAGCTCGAAGGTGTCGAGCAGCCGGGTCATCGTGGTGGACTCCCCGCCGGGCAGGACGATTCCGTCCACCTCGGCGAGCTCTTCGGCGCGGCGCACCGGGCGCGCGTCGGCCCCGCAGCGCTCGAGCGCGGCCAGGTGTTCGGCCACGCCGCCCTGCAGGGCCAGGACACCGATCACGGGGTTCGTCACATCTCCGATTGTCCTGCACTCTCCTCGACAATCGAAGACCGGGACCTGCGGACCAGCCGCCAGCCGACGAACAGCGCGATCACTACAACCGGCACCGCGTAGAACGAGGCGCGCACCGCGAGCTCGTCGGAGAAGGCCGCCAGCACCACGATGCCCAGCAGGAACACCAGGACGATCCAGTTGGTGTAGGGCGCGCCGGGCATCCGGTAGGACGGGCGGACCAGCTCGCCGCGCAGGGCGCGCTTGCGCAGGCGGGCCTGCGCGATCAGCAGCGCCGACCAGGTAGCGATGACGCCCAGCGAGGCGATCGAGGTGGCGATGTCGAAGGCGTCCTTCGGGACCACGTAGTTGAGCAGCACGCCGATCAGGAACACCGCGCCGGTGAACAGCACCGCACCGTAGGGCGCGCGGCGGTCGTTCATCCGCTCGGTGAACGAGGGTGCCTCGCCGCGCATGCCCAGCGAGCGCAGGATCCGGCCGGTCGCGTACAGGCCGGAGTTGCAGCTGGACAGGGCGGCGGTGAGCACCACGAAGTTCATGATGTCGCCGGCCCACGGGATGCCGAGGCTGGAGAAGACGGTCACGAACGGGCTCTGGTCTCCGTTGTAGGACGTCCACGGCAGCACCATCGCCAGCAGCAGCACCGAGCCGATGTAGAAGACCGCGATCCGCCACACCACACCGTTGATGGCGCGCGGCATGATCTTGGCCGGGTCGGCGGTCTCACCAGCGGCGATACCGGCCATCTCCATCGAGGCGTAGGCGAACATGACGCCCTGCATGCTCATCAGCACCACGGGCAGCCCGTTGGGCGTGAACCCGCCGTGGTCGACGAGGTTGTGCGTACCGGCGGTGGTGCCGCCGACCTCGGCGCCGGTGACCACGAGGGCCAGGCCGACGAACAGGAAGGTGACGATGGCCAGCACCTTGATCACCGCGAACCAGAACTCCAGTTCGCCGAACAGCTTCACCGACAGCAGGTTGACCACCAGCAGCACGGCCAGGCAGATCAGCGCGGTGATCCACTGCGGGAAGGCCGGGAACCACTTCCCGATGTAGATGCCGGCCGCGGTGATCTCGGCGATGCCGGAGCCCGCCCAGTTCAGGAAGTACAGCCAGCCGGCGGCGAATCCGGCCCACGGTCCGATGAACTCGCGGGCGTATTCCACGAAGCTGCCCGCCACCGGCCGGTACAGCACGAGCTCGCCGAGGGCGCGCATCACGAAGAACGCCGCGATGCCGCACAGCAGGTAGGACACGACCAGAGCCGGTCCGGCCTGGGCCATCCGGCCGCCAGCTCCGAGGAACAGGCCGACACCGATGGCCCCGCCCATGGCGATCATCTGGACGTGCCGGTTCTTGAGCCCCTTCGCGTAGCCCTCTTCGGTGCCGCGGTCGAAGGTGTCGGGTGTGGCGACCATGGGGTGTGGTCCTCCGTGGCGGGAGCCGGAAATGTCCGGACTCAATGCGTTCACCCCGGCGTGTGAGTGTGATTACGCCGGATGGGACACGGAGGACCTTAAACAGTGGCGTCCGAAGATCAACGCCGGGGTTAACGGCAGCTCACAAAGCCAGCCCCACCAGGCGCAACAGAGCCGTGGTCGCCGCTGCGGCGGCCACCACGAGCACGAACGGCGCACGCCGCCAGGCCAGCACTCCACCGACCGCAACACCGACGAATCGGGCCCATCCGGCGAAACCACCGGACTCGAACACCGCACTGGTGGCCACGAACGCACCGAGCAGCACGATCGCGGAGATCGACATCAGCTGCTCCCACTGCGGCGAGATCCGCAGCCGCCCGCGCAGCAGCGGTCCGGCCAGGCGCATCGCGTACGTCCCGGCGGCCAGCGCGAAGACCACTCCGAGCGTCATCGGGCCTCCTCCAGCTTCTTCGGCAGCGGCAGCGCCGCGGCCAGCCCGACGAGCGCGACCATCACGGGCAGACCTTCCGGTAGCACCGGGGTCGTGAGCACCGCGATCAGGGCACCCACCGCGACAGCGCGCAGGGTCCGGTGCTCGCGAAGCGAGGGCATGATCAGCGCGAGCAGCGCGGCGGGCATCGCGGCGTCGAGCCCGAAGGCGCCCGGGTCGCCGACGCCCTGGCCGAGCAGGCCACCGAGGAACACCGACGGAGCCCAAGCGCTGTACAGCGCGATGCCGGTGAGCCAGTAGGCGCGCTTCTTCTCCGCCTCGGTCTTCTGCGCCATCGCGAACGCCACGGACTCGTCGACCATGAGGTGGCTGCCGATCAGGCGATTCGACCAGCTGCGACCGAACAGTCCGCCGATCGCTAGGCCGAACGGCAGGTGGCGAGCGTTGAGCATGAGTCCGCCGAGCACCGCAGTGACCGGTGCCGCACCCGCGCTGATCAGGCCGATCACCATGAATTCCGACCCGCCGGCGAACACCACCGCGCCCATCAGCGTGACCATCCACAGCGGGACGCCCTTGCTCACCGCGATCGCGCCGAGTGAGGCCCCCACGATGGCCATCGCCAGCGTCATCGAAAGGACGTCGCGCACCAGCGCGTCCCGCCAGAATCCCGCTCGCGTTCGCTGAACCGTACTCACGTTCGCTAGCATGAACAATGACGAGAGCGTTCGTCAAACCGAATTCTAGGACCGACAGAGCGAACAGCCATGAGTGAGACCGAGAACACCCCGGCCGCGCCGCTGGAAACCATCGCCATGTCCCTGCGTCGGGAGCGCGAACGCACGGGACTGACCCTGACCGAGCTCGCCAAACGCGCCGGAATCGCGAAATCCACGCTCTCCCAGCTGGAATCCGGCACCGGCAACCCCAGCGTCGAAACCCTGTGGGCGCTCGGCGTGGCCCTGGGCGTGCCCTTCAGCCGACTCGTCGACCCGCCGACGCCGCAGATCCGCGTGGTCCGCGCCGGCCAGGTGCCGATCGTCCGGTCCGAGCAGACGACCTCTTACGGCGCCGCCCTGCTGTCATCCGGCGAATCGGGCGCGCGCCGGGACCTCTACGTGCTCGAACTCGAGCCGGGCGGCATCCGCCACGCGGACGCCCACATCCCCGGCTCGGTCGAGCACGTGATCCTCACCGGAGGCCGCCTCCGCGCAGGCCCGGAGGACGGCCCGGTCGAACTCGAGGTCGGCGACTACGTCTCCTTCTCCGGCGACGTCCCCCACCTCTACGAAGCCCTCGCCCCCAACACCACAGCAGTCCTCGTCATGGAGCACCGCTAACCCGGCCGGGCGACGAAGCGCCAATTTCGCGCGAAATTGACGTTCACCCGGATTGTGGTTGGTCACTTTCGGGTGAGTAGGTGCTCTGGCATGGGTTCGTAGTTCTCGAAGCGGCGGGTGTAGGTCGCGCTGCCCGAGGTCAGGGAGCGGACGTTGACCGTGTAGCGGACCAGTTCGCTGGCGGGCACGTGCGCGCGCACCACCGTCCAGCCGCCATCCTCCGGTTCGGTCCCGACCACCTTGCCCCGACGGCTCGACAGGTCGCCCAGCACCGCGCCGAGGTGCTCGTCCGGGATGTGCACCGCCACCTCGTCGACGGGTTCCAGAGTGACCAGCCCGGCCTGCTCGGCGGCGGCCTTCAGGGCCAGCGAACCGGCCGCTTGGAACGCCGCGTCGGAGGAATCGACGCTGTGCGCCTTGCCGTCGACCAGCGTGATCCGCAGGTCCACCAGCGGGGCGCCCTCGTTGATGCCCTTCTCGACCTGCGCTCGCACGCCCTTCTCGACGCTGGGGATGAACTGGCGCGGCACGGCCCCGCCGACCACTCGATCGACGAACTCCACACCCGATCCGCGCGGCAGCGGCTCCACCTCGATGTCGCACACCGCGTACTGGCCGTGCCCGCCGGACTGCTTGACATGCCTGCCGTGCCCCTTGGCGGACTGGACGAAGGTCTGCCGCAGCGGCACCTTCACCGGCACCGTGTCGACCTCCGCGCCGCCCTCGCGCAACCGCTGCAGGACCACGTCGGCGTGCGCTTCACCCATGCACCACAGCACCAGCTGGTGGGTCTCGCTGTCGCGCTCCAGCCGCAGGCTGGGATCGGCGGCGATGAGACGGTTGAGGTTGCGGGCCAGCGCGTCCTCATCGCTGCGGGTGTGCGCGGTGACCGCGATAGGCAGCAGCGGCTCGGGCATCGGCCACGGTGTGAGCAGCAGCGGGTCGGACGGGTCCGAGAGGGTGTCCCCGGTTTCGGCCGAGCCGATCTTGGTCAGCGCGCACAGGTCACCGGCGATGCAGTGCGACATCTCGCGCAGGTTCGCGCCCAGCGGCGAGTACAGGTGCGCCACGCGCTCGTCCTCGTCGTGGTCGGGGTGCCCGCGCTCGGCCATGCCGTGGCCGGAGACGTGCACCGGGCGCTCCGGACGCATCGTTCCGGAGAACACGCGCGCCAGCGAAACCCGCCCCACGTAGGAATCGACCGAGGTGTGCACCACCTCGGCCGCCAGGGGTCCCTCCGGATCTGGGGTGAGTGCGCGCGGGTTGCGCCCATGCGGGTCGGTGAACTCCGGCAGCGCGTGCTCCAGTGGTGACGGGAAGCCGCGGACGATGCCGTCGAGCACCTCGGGCACACCGATGTCGGCCATCGCGCACACCGGCAGCACCGGGTGCAGACCGCCTTTGGCCACCGCCGTCTCCAGGTCGGAGATGAGCGTGTCCTCGTCGATGCGCTCGCCGTTGAGGTAGCGGTCCATCAGCGACTCGTCCTCGCTCTCGGCGATGATCGCCTCGATGAGCTCGCCGCGCTGCTGATCGATCTGCGCCCGCAGGGCATCGTCGGCCGTCCGCTGCTCGCCGGACTCGTAGACGCTCTCGGTCACGAGCCCGACCAACCCGGTCACCTCGCCACCGGCCCCGCGATGCGGCAGGTACAGCGGCAGCACTCCCCCGCCGAAGGCGTCCTGGCAGGCCAGCAGCGCGGTGTCGAAGTCGGCGCGCGGCTGGTCCAGGCGGGCGATGAGCACCGCGCGGGGCATCCCGACGGCCGCGCACTCCTGCCAGATCGCTCGCGTCGCCGGGTCGACGCCCTCGGCCGCCGCGACCACGAACAGCGCGGCGTCGGCGGCGCGCAGGCCGGCCCGCAGCTCCCCGATGAAGTCGGCGTAGCCGGGGGTGTCGATGAGGTTGATCTTGATGTCGCCGTGCTGGATCGGCGCCACGGCCAGGCCGATGGACCGCTGCTGCTCGATCGAGGCGGGTTCGTGGTCGCACACGGTGGTGCCCTCGGTGACCGCGCCCGACCGGGGAATCGTCGCGGTGGCCGACAGCATCGCTTCGGCCAGCGTCGTCTTGCCTGCCGCCGAAGGCCCGACCAGCACGACATTGCGGATCTTGGCGGGATCTGAAGGGGCCGGGACGACCGGCCCTCCTACTGTGCCGCTCTGCTTGGTGCCCATGAGTACTCCCTGCACGCTCCCGACAACTGGCTGTGTCTCCGATCACACACCCGACGCCCACGCCGTGCAAGGTCGCCACAACCCCGGAGCCAGTCACCCGGCAAGCCCACCGAACGAGCGACGAAGCAGCGGTTTCAGCGGGTAGCTCGACGTTTGCCGGTGACGATGAGCGCGCTAGCCACGAGCGGCGGCAGCGACCAGAGCGCGGCCGTGACGTAGCCGTCCTGCGCTGGCAGCAGAGCACCGCCGGGCGTGGCGGCGGCGAGGAGGAATCCGGCGAGAGCGCTGCCGATGCTGAAGCCGATGCTGCGGACGATCTGGTTGATGGAGAGCACGCTGGCGGTCTCGGCCTGGGGAACGCCGACGAGGACGAGCTTGGGCATGACCGCGGAGACCCCGCCGACTCCGAAGCCGAGGACCGCCATGGCGATCAGGACGACGACGAGCGAACCGGTGGCCGCCGCGAACACCACCGCGGCGATCATCACGGCAGCCGCGGAGATCACGTAGGCCCCTCGCGGCGCGATGCGGCCGGCGAGGCCGGGAAGGACCTTGCCCGCGACGAAACCGAAGAGGGAGAAGGGAATGAGGGCAGCCCCTGCCGCAACGCCGGGGAGGGCGAATCCGTAGCGCGCGTCCGCAGGGGTCTGCACGTAGCGGGTGAGGAGGCTGAACAGCAGGTACATGCCGACACCCGCGATGAGCATGGCGGCGTTCGCCCGGACCACGGGCCCCTGGCCGAGCAACCGGAGGTCGACCAGCGGCGCGGCGCTCCGGAGTTCGACGACCGCCCACACCGCGAGGATCGCGACTGCGGCGACGAGGATGCCCGCACCCACCCAGGAATTGGCCCACGGCACGGGCTCTGCGATGACCAGCAGGACGCCGAGCGTTCCCAGACCGAGCAGGACCGCTCCGATCACGTCGATCTGCGGCCGTGCGCCCGGGGTTTCCGGCGGGAGCACGCGCCATGCGATGACGAGCGCAGCGGCGGACACCACGAATCCGAGCGCGTACGCGGCGCGGAGTCCGGCGAGCTGGTCGAGCAGGCTGATCACCGGGTAGCCGACTCCGATCCCCACGGTCGAAGCGACGGACAGGGCGGCGATCGTCGAGGCGGAGCGTTCCGCGGGCAGGTGGGCACGGGCGACGCTCATGAGCAGCGCCACCACAGCCAACCCGAGCCCCTGCAGCCCGCGTCCGATCACCAGAGCCGCGAAGGGCAGCGGTAGCGCGGTCAGCGCGCCGCCGATCGTGACGAGGACGAGGGTGACCAGGATCGTGGCCCGCCGGTGCGGGCCGGTACCGAGCCTGCCGAGGACGGGGCCGGCGATCGCGCCGGTGAACAGCGTGATCGTCAAGGTCCACTGCGCGGCTTCGAGCGGCACGTGCAGACCCGTCGCGACCGCCGTGATGAGCGGAGCACCAACACTCCCGATGACGGCGCCCATCAGCGCAACGGCGACGAGCGCGGACCCGAGACGGCGAGCCTCGCGATCCGGGGCGTCGGCGCGGTCGTCCACCCCGGCGCTCATCGGTTCTTCGCCGCCGTGATGTGCTCGAACAGGCCCGCGTTGATCCGGGTGCGAACCCCCTCGGCCCACGTCTCGTCGACGTGCTCGACGTCCATCGCCGCCCCGGCGTTCAAGAGCATCCCGAACGCGAGGAACGACTTCACCGTCACCGGTTCGAGGCCGGTGACGCCCGCGGTCGTGTCCCACATCCGCGCGAAGCACGACTGCACGGCCTCGCGCACCTCCTCGTCGCCGCACGCGGCGAAGCCCTGGAGCTGCAGCAGCAAGTTCGTGCGATCGGCGAGGAGGTCGTAGTACTGCGCCCCCATGGCCGACAGCGCGTCCAAGCCGCTCCTGCTCCCGGCAGCGTCCCGCATCCCGTCGCTCAACCGGTCGAACGCCGCGCGAACGAGCTCCAAGAACAACGCCTTCTTCGTCCCGAACATCCGGAAGACGTAAGCCTGCGTGATCCCCGCATCCCGGGCGATCGCCTCGATCGAAGCACCGTGCAACCCGTGCTCGGCGAACTCCTCCGCCGCGATCCCCAAGACCTGAGCCCGACGCTCAGCCCCACTCATCCGCGCAACCATGCCCTTAAGTTACTAGTTACTAACTACTTACAAACCCGAAGTGACCACCCCCACACCGAACTCCCGCCGGAAAAGTGGACTAGTCAAAAACTGGTTTAGTGGACCGTGTTGCTGGTCCAGTTCGTTCTTAGGCTGATGGCGGCAGAGGACCGCACGAAGGAAGGCCGAAAGGTGACTACCGTCGACGCCAAGGACACCACCCGCAACGCCCAGACCGGGACCGACGGGGTCAAACGCGGCATGGCCGAGATGCTCAAGGGCGGCGTGATCATGGACGTGGTCACACCGGAGCAGGCGAAGATCGCCGAGGCCGCGGGTGCGGTCGCAGTGATGGCGCTGGAGCGGGTGCCGGCCGACATCCGCGTGCAGGGCGGCGTGGCCCGGATGTCCGACCCGGACATGATCGACGGCATCGTGAACTCGGTGTCGATCCCGGTGATGGCCAAGGCCCGGATCGGGCACTTCGTCGAGGCACAGGTCCTGCAGTCGCTGGGCGTGGACTACGTCGACGAGTCGGAGGTGCTGACCCCGGCCGACGAGGTGAACCACATCGACAAGTGGGCGTTCACCGTGCCGTTCGTGTGCGGTGCGACCAACCTCGGTGAGGCGCTGCGTCGGATCTCCGAGGGCGCGGCGATGATCCGCTCCAAGGGCGAGGCCGGCACCGGCAACGTGGTCGAGGCGACGCGGCACATGCGCCAGATCCGCGCCGACATCCGACGCCTGTCGGTGCTCGACGACGACGAGCTCTACGTCGCGGCGAAGGAGCTGCGCGCGCCGGTGCAGCTGGTCCAGGAGATCGCCCGGACCGGCAAGCTCCCGGTGGTGCTGTTCACCGCGGGCGGCATCGCGACCCCGGCGGATGCGGCGATGATGCGCCAGCTGGGCGCGGAGGGTGTGTTCGTCGGCTCCGGCATCTTCAAGTCCGGTGACCCGGCCAAGCGCGCCGAGGCGATCGTCAAGGCGACGACCTTCTACGACGACCCGGACGTGATCGCGAAGGTCTCCCGCGGCCTCGGCGAGGCGATGGTCGGCATCAACCTCGACGACCTCTCCGAGCAGCAGCGCTACGCCCAGCGCGGCTGGTGACCCCACCCCACCGCTGAACCCGACCGGCAGACACGCGATTTCCATTGAAATTGGACATCCGATTTCAATGGAAATCGCGTGCTGTCGGCGTGTCGGGACACGACACGCCGACGCCTGTGGACTGACCCCGTGCCCGAGCACGCAGCAGGCTTGTAGCGGTTCCAGGAACGCAGGTGTGTCGGTTTGGGTGGCTAGTCTCCCGGCGGGCATGGACTTCCAAGATCATCTCAACGCGGCTTCGACCGGGTCGTCAGCCGAACCGGCGGGCCTCCTCCGAGCGACGGGACCCGGATCTACGGGCAGAACCGTCTCGGCGAAGCGTTTTCGATCGACGCCGTGCCCCGGCAGCTGACCTGGATCGCGCAGGCCGGTGACTGCCTGCGCCTCAGCACGGTCGGCATGCCCGCCACGTGGAGCACCGACGGGCGGTTCCTCGCCCACCTGCACGGGGAGTTGGTCATTCGGGATGGCTTGACCGGCAAGCCCCTCGCGACCTTCCCCGAACACCTGGGCGCATCCACGCTGCACTGGGGCCAACGCGGCGTGCTGGCCCGGCTCGCCGTGGCCATCCGCGACGGCAATGATGCGGGCGCGCGACCAGCCGTGATCATCTACGACGGCGGCGAGCACCGGTATCAGCTCGACATCACGCTCCCGAGGTGGGAGGCCACCGACGCTCCGGCGTGGTGCTGGGCGCCGGACGGCGACCGGGCCGCAGCCCTCACCACGACTGGCACCGTCGAGGTCTACTCGCTCGCCGACACTCCTGAGCTCCTGCAGACCCTGGACGTTCCCGGCGGCACCGGTGGCCTGCTGTGGGGAGCCGACGACGTGCTGATCGCGGTGGGGGTGACGACGCTGCGCTTCGTCGCTGTGCAGACCGGCGAGGTGCTCGGCGAATTCACCTTCCCGAGCGACGAATTCGAGGAGGACGATCTTTCCGACGAGAACGCGCCCGAATCGTGGCTCGGCATCGAGGACGACCAGCTCGTCGACCGCATCGAGGACCACGACGACCCGCGATCCCTCGACTCCACCCTGACCTGGACCGTCGACCGCCGCTTCGCCTGGCCCCTGCGCTGGACCTGAAACCCGAGTTCAGTCCCGCGGAAGCCGCACACCGTTGGTCATAACGAAAAGCGCCGATCCCGCAGCCAGACGGCGTCTGAGGTTCCGTCACCGGTACCGCCACGCAGGATGAGGTTGGAAAAACCTCAATCGCGGAGGACTGGCCGGGCGATCAGTCGTTCTCGGACTGGGTGCGGGCGGAGCGGTGGACCGTGATGAGGCGTTGGGTGATGGTGATCAGGCTCAGGAGGGCCAGGAGCCAGATCGCCACGTCCAGGACATAGGGGACGCCTAGGCCGTGCAGGCCCGTGCCGACGAGGATCACCAGGAAGCGTTCGGCTCGTTCGGCCAGGCCGCCGTCGGCGTTGAGGCCGTTGGCTTCTGCTCGGGCTTTGACGTAGGAGATCACCTGGGCGCTGACCAGGCAGATCAGGAAACCCAGGCCGCGCGCGTGGTTCACGTCGACCACCAGGGCCCACCACACCAAGGCTCCGAACAGAGCTCCGTCGACGAGGCGGTCGCAGCTCGCGTCGAGCACTCCGCCGAACTGCGAGGCTCGGCCTCCGGCGCGGGCCATCGCGCCGTCGAGGATGTCGAAGAGCAAGAACACCGCGACCACGAGGGTGCCCACGAACAGCTCGCCGCGCGGGAAGAACCACAGCGCAGCCGCGATGCTGGCGATCGTCCCGGTCAGCGTCACCGCGTTCGGTGACAGACCGAGCCGGACCAGGCCAGCACCGATCGGGTTGGTCAGTCGGGACAACGAGGCCCGCGCGAAGATGTTGAGCATTGCTTGAGTGGTCAGCCGCCTGTGCTTGTCGTTTTCCAGCAGACTAGCCCGCGCTGATCAGAGGCACTGGCCCCACGTCAACCGGTGATCCCCACCACAGCGCGGAATCATTGAAGGTTCAAGAGTGTTGAAGCTGCTCGAACTCCCTGTGACGAGGCGCCCGACCGCGGTGAGCCACCGTTGGAGTTCGAGGCAGACTCGCACCGCCACACCTTTGGAGACAACATGACGGCCACCGAGCAGATTCCGGGCTACGTCGCGGGCACCTGGGACATCGACAGCGTCCACTCGGACATCCAGTTCACCGTGCGGCACATGGGCGTGGGCAAGTCCCGCGGCCGCTTCGGCAGCTTCCAGGGCGAGATCGTCACCGCGGCCGACCCGCTGGAGTCCTCGGTCACCGCGACCATCGACACCACCTCGGTCGACACCGGCAACGCCGACCGCGACGCGCACGTGCGCAACGGCGACTTCCTGGACGTCGAGCAGTTCCCGACCGCCACGTTCCGCTCCACCGGGGTCCGCCAGGACGGCGAGGACTTCGTCATCGACGGCGAGTTCACCCTGCACGGCGTGACCAAGCCGGTGTCGCTGGAGACCGAGCTGGGCGGCTTCACCGAGGACGGCCTGCTGGGCCTGTCCGCGAAGGTGGTCCTCAACCGCACCGACTTCGGCGTGGGGCCCGCCGGTGGCGCCATGGTCGGCGAGAAGATCACCATCACCCTCGACATCGAGGCCAGGCTCCGCGGCTGACCGCGAACGCGAAAGGGGCCGGGGACTGCACGAGTCCCCGGCCCTTCGTTTTTACAGTTTCAATTGAAACTGTAAATCCCAGCCACGGCGGATCACAGTTTCAATTGAAACTGTGTTCAGTCGCGACTGAAACCTGCAGTTGCAATTTGAAACTGTGATCCACCGGGACGGATCAGTCCGCTTCGGTCCAGGCGTCGGCGAGGAGCTGGCGGGTCTCGCCGAGGAGCTGCGGGAGGACCTTGGTGTGGCCGATGACCGGCATGAAGTTCGAGTCACCGCCCCACCGCGGCACCACGTGCTGGTGCAGGTGCGCCGCGATGCCCGCGCCCGCCACCGGGCCCTGGTTGAGCCCGATGTTGAACCCGTGCGGCGCCGACACCTGGCGGATCACCCGCATCGCGTGCTGGGTGTACTCCGCGACCGCCACCGTCTCCGCCGCGGTCAGCTCCGTGTAGTCCGCCACGTGCCGGTACGGCAGCACCATCAGGTGCCCCGGGTTGTACGGGTACAGGTTCAGGATCGCGAAGACCAGCTCGCCGCGCGCCACGATCAGCGTCTCGGAGTCCGGGCGGCCGGATTCCAGCAGGCGGCAGAACGGGCAGCCGTCGCTGTCGTCGCCGTCCGGCTTGCCCTCGCCCTGGATGTAGGCCATCCGGTGCGGGGTCCACAGCCGCTGCAGGGCGTCCTGGACCCCGACCCCGTGCTGCTCGGTCAGCTCGACTCCCTCGGGTTCGACGCTCACGCCGTCCCCGCTTGGAAGTTCTCCGCGGTCGGCGAGGCGTTTTCGCGGCGCTGCACCCAGTCGACCAGCGCGTTGACCGCGGTGTCCACCGGCACCCCGTTGATCTGGGTGCCGTCGCGGAACCGGAACGACACCGCGTCGGCCTCCACGTCCTTGCCACCGGCCAGCAGCAGGAACGGCACCTTCTGCGTGGTGTGGTTGCGGATCTTCTTCTGCATCCGGTCGTCGCTGGTGTCGATGTCGACGCGGATCCCCTTGTCGCGCAACGACTTCGCCACCCGCTGCAGGTGCTCGGCGTGCTCGTCGGCGATCGGGATGCCGACTGCCTGCACCGGCGCGAGCCAGGCCGGGAAGGCGCCCGCGTAGTGCTCGGTGAGCACGCCGAAGAACCGCTCGATGGAGCCGAACAGCGCCCGGTGGATCTTGATCGGCCGCTGCTTGCTGCCGTCCGGCGAGGTGTACTCGAGGTTGAACCGCTCCGGCAGGTGGTAGTCGACCTGGATGGTCGACATCTGCCAGCTGCGGCCCAACGCGTCCTTGGCCTGCACGGAGATCTTCGGGCCGTAGAAGGCCGCGCCGCCCGGGTCCGGCACCAGCTCGAGTCCGGAGTCCTCTGCCGCGCTGCGCAGCGCCTCGGTGGCGACCTCCCAGCTCTCGTCGTCGCCGACGTACTTCTCGTCGTTGCGAGTGGACAGCTCGAGGTAGAAGTCGTCCAGGCCGTAGTCGCGCAGCAGGTCCAGCACGAAGCCCAGCAGCGACTTCAGCTCGTCCTGCAGCTGGTCGGGCATGCAGTAGATGTGCGCGTCGTCCTGCGTCATGCCGCGCACCCGGGTCAGGCCGTGCACCACGCCGGACTTCTCGTACCGGTAGACCGAGCCGAACTCGAACAGCCGCAGCGGCAGCTCCCGGTAGGAGCGCCCGCGGGAGCGGAAGATCAGGTTGTGGAACGGGCAGTTCATCGGCTTGAGGTAGTAGTCGACGCCCGGCTTGCGCAGCTCACCGTTGGCGTCGCGCTCCTCGTCGAGGTGCATCGCCGGGAACATGCCGTCCTGGTACCAGTCGAGGTGACCGGAGGTCTTGAACAGCGTGTCCTTGGTGACGTGCGGGGTGTTGACGAACTCGTAGCCGGCCTGCTCGTGCCGCTTGCGGGAGTAGTCCTCCAGCTCGCGGCGGATGATGCCGCCCTTGGGGTGGAACACCGGCAGCCCGGAGCCGATCTCCTCCGGGAAGGAGAACAGGTCGAGCTCGGCGCCGAGCCTGCGGTGGTCGCGGCGCTCGGCCTCGGCCAGCAGCTCCAGGTGCTCCTCGAGCTTGTCCTTGGACTCCCAGGCGGTGCCGTAGATCCGCTGCAGCTGCTGGTTGTTCTGGTTGCCCCGCCAGTACGCGGCGGCCACCCGCATCAGCTTGAACGCCGGGATGAACCGGGTGTGCGGCACGTGCGGGCCGCGGCACAGGTCGCCCCAGACGACCTCGCCGTGCCGGTCGGTGTTGTCGTAGACGGTCAGCTCGCCGCCGCCGACCTCCATCACCTCGCTGGTGTCCACATCGGACTTGATGTCGACCAGCTCCAGCTTGTAGGGCTCGCTGGCCAGCTCCTCCTTCGCAGCCTCGACCGAGTCCAGGCGGCGGCGCGAGAACTTCTGCCCGGACTTGACGATCTGCTTCATGCGCTTCTCCAGCGCCTGCAGGTCCTCCGGGGTGAACGGGCGGTCCACGTCGAAGTCGTAGTAGAAGCCGTCCTTGACCGGCGGGCCGATGCCCAGCTTCGCGTCCGGGAACAGGTTCTGCACCGCCTGCGCGAGCACGTGCGCGGCGGAGTGGCGGATGACGCTGCGCCCCTCCTCGGTGTCAGCGGCGACCGCCTCCACCTCGACGTCGGACTCCGGCGCCCAGGCCAGGTCGCGCAGGTCGCCCTCGCCGTCGCGGACCACCACGACAGCGTCCGGGCCCTTGGACGGCAGCCCGGCCTCGGCCACAGCCGCACCCGCGGTAGTGCCCGCCGGAACCTTCACCCGGAGAGCTTGCTGGGCTTGGGAAGGCTGTACGGACACGATCACTCCTCAGCTGGGCCGGTCCTCCGACCGGCGCGGATACGCTTCGCATTCCGATGCTATCGGCTGGTCGCGGACTGTTTCCCGCCACCACCTGCCCACGTCAGCCCGACTGCTCCTGGACGAGTTCGGCCAGCTCCGACGCCGAGACCAGACCACCGGTGAACGGCCCCATCGCCAGCGACACCCCGAGCTCCTGCAGGCGCTGGGCCTGCAGCTGGTCGCGCACACCGGCCGCGCTGACCGGCAGGCCCAGCAGGTCGGCCGCGTCGCAGGCGGCGACCACGAGGTGCCGGTCCAGCGGGGCAGGGCCGTCGGGGTCGACGAAGCTGTCCAGGTGCGGGCCCTCGATCCGCGCCATCCGCAACGGCAGGCCCTTCAGCCGCGGCATCCGGGCGTAGTTCTCGCCGAACTCGTAGACGCACAGCCGCAGCCCCATGTCGGAGAAGATGCCCACCGTGTCCACCGCGTCGCCCTGACCGTCGAACAGCGTGGACTCGGGCAGCCCGAACGCCAGGTAATCGGGCGGCAGCCCGGTCTTGCGCAGGATGCGGTGCACGTCGGCGATCAGCGCGGGGTCTCGGGTGTGCCGCGGCGTGAGGCGCACCGCGGCGGCCGGGGCCTTCGAGCCCAGGTGCTCCACCCAGCGCGCGGCGTGCTCGCAGACCTGCTCCAGCGCCCAGCTGCCGAGCCGGGTGATCAGCCCGGTCTCCTCGGCCAGCTCCAGGAACCGCTCCTCGCCGAGCTCGCCGAACTCCGGGTGGTCCCAGCGGATGCTGGAGGCGGCTCCGATGTAGCGTCCGCTCGCCAGTTCGATGATGGGTTCGTACTCGACGAACAGCTCGTACTGGTCGATCGCGGCGGGCAGTTCGGCGGAGAGCTTGAACCGGTTCCGCGTCGCCGCGTTGCGCTCCGGGTCGTACAGCGTCCACTGCGCCCGGCCTTCCTGCTTGGCCCGGTAGAGGGTGATGTCGGCGTCGCGCAGCAGCGACTCGGCGTCGGTTTCGACGACCGGGCGCTCCACGATCCCGACGCTGGCCGAGGCGCGGAGCTCGTGCGCGCCGATGCGCGTGGGGCTGGTGATCTCGTCCAGCAGGTCGTCGACCATGGCCACCAGATCAGCGGCCCCGGTCGAGTCGGGCACCAGGACGATGAACTCGTCACCGCCCATCCGCGCGGCCAGCGCCCCGCGCGCCGCGGCCTGCAGGCGTTGGGCGACGGTGCGCAGCAGCTGGTCGCCGATCGGGTGGCCGAGGCTGTCGTTGACCGCCTTGAACCCGTCCAGGTCGAAGTAGCAGAGCCCGACCCGCCGACCTGGGCGGGTTTCCTCCAGCGCCTTGTCCAGGCTGGTCTGCAGCTGGGTCCGGTTCGCCAGGCCGGTCAGCGGGTCGTGCACGGCCTGGCGGCGGAACTGCTCCTGGAGCATGTGCCGGTCGGTGATGTCCTCGTAGAGCACCACCTGGTAGTCCGGTTCGCCGTGCGAGTCGCGGACCAACGACGCCGACAGCTGGGTCCACGTGTGCGAGCCGTCCGGCGCGGTGAACCGGGTGTCGAGCTGGTACTGGTCGTTGCTCGCACCGACCAGGCCGTCGTTGGCGGCGTGCAGGTCCGCCACCCACTCGGGGTCGGCGAGTTCGAAGATGGTGCTGTCGACCAGTTCGGCGTCGCTGCGCCGGAAGATCCGCCGCATCGCGGCGTTGGTCTCGTCGATGCTGCCGTCCAACCGGACGATGGCGATGCCCGTCGCGGACGAGGTGACCACGGCGCGGGACCGCGCTTCGCTGGCCCGCAGGGCCTCCTCCGCGGCGTCGCGGGCCGCTGAAACCGCGCGCTGTATCACTTCCTGCTCGCCCAGGGTCTGCTCGCGCAGCGCCCCGGCGTAGCCCGCGGCCAGCCCGCTGAGCACCTCGACCAGCCGCGCCGGATCGACGCCGTGAACGGCGGGCAGCGCGGTCGCCAGGTGCTGCAGCGTGCCGGACAGCGCCTCGGCGTTGGTGAAGTGCACGTCGACCAACCGCCGGCCGACGCCGACGGCGGATTCCAGCGGTCCGCCGTCGAGCGCGGCCAGCACGTCGTCCAGGCACTTCGCCAGGAAGGTCTCGATTTCGGGGCGCCCCATCGCGATGTAGCTGGTGTGGATGACCCGGCGGGTCCACTCCTTGACCAGCTCGTCGTGTTCGGGCCCTCCGTCGTCGTCCGGATCGGGCATTAACGTCACGCCTTGCGCCCGACAGCGCCGTAGACGATCGATCGCTCCGGGCTCTCCCAGGCGTCCTCCGGGGTGTCCGGCCGCCAGTTCGGCACGTAGACCACGCCCGGCTCGATGATCTCGAAGTCGTCGATCATCGCGGCGACCTCGTCGCGGGTCCGCAGCGTGACCGGGTTGGAGCTGTTCTCGTACAGCTTCACCAGGCCCTGCACACCCTCCGGGTAGTGGTCTCCGGTGACGTGGGAGAAGCCGAGGTAGCTGCCCGCGGGCAGCCGCTCGTAGTAGCGGCGGATCACGTCGCGGGGCTTCTTGCCCTCCGGCACGAAGTGCACCAGCGCGACCATCATGACGGCGATCGGCTGCGAGAAGTCGAGCATCGCCTGCGTTTCCGGCGCGTCCAGGACACCTTCGACGTCGAGCAGGTCGGCGTGCACGACGGTGGCCCGCTCGTTGTCGCCCAGGATGGTGCGACTGTGCGCGACCGCGACCGGCTCGTTGTCCACGTAGACCACGCGGGCTTCCGGGGCGGCGGAGTGGACGATCTCGTGCACGTTGCCCGCGGTCGGGATGCCGGATCCAATGTCCAGGAACTGCCGGATGCCCTGGTCCAGGCAGTAGCGCACCGCGCGCCGCAGGAAGGCCCGGTTGTTCACCGCGACTTCCTGGACGTTGGGCACCACCTTCATGACCTGGCGTCCGAGTTCGCGATCGGCTTCGAAGTTGTGCGCGCCGCCCAAGTAGAAGTCGTAGCACCTGGCCGCGCTGGGCTTCGCCAGGTCAACGCCTTCCGGGATCCAGTCCGACCGCTCCTGCATCTCGCTAGACCTCCAGCCGTTGCTCCGCCCGGCCATCGAGGTCGTCTCTGCACATCCATCGAGCGAGGTATCCACCGCGACCGGAACGGTGATCACATGTTGATCAAGCGGGGATCCTACTGTCACCCGGCGCATCGAGTCACGCACTCAGCGTTGGCACCGGGGAGAACTCGGCTCCGATATGAGCATTGTCACCGCCCGCATGGCGAGATCTGGGGTAAGGGGTACCTAAGCTTGAAGAGTCTTGGTGGACGTCCACCAGGCCCACTCGTGATGGGCCAGTCAGCGAGCACTCCGGGTCGAGGACCGTTCGGGGTAGGAGGAGATGGAATGACTCGCCCACTGCGGGTAGCGATCGTCGGCGCTGGACCGGCCGGGGTGTACGCGGCCGACATCCTGACCAAGTCCGAGACCCCGGTCGAGATCGACCTGCTGGACCGGATGCCCGCGCCCTACGGTCTGATCCGCTACGGCGTGGCCCCCGACCACCCGCGCATCAAGGGCATCGTCAGCGCCCTGCACCGGGTGCTGGAGAAGCCGGAGATCCGCTTCCTCGGGCACATCGACTACGGCGTGGACGTCAAGCTGGACGACCTGCGGCATCACTACGACGCGGTCATCTTCGCCACTGGCGCGGACAAGGACCGCCCGCTGAACATCCCGGGCATCGACCTGCCGCACAGCTTCGGCGCCGCCGACTTCGTCTACTGGTACGACGGCTACCCGGAGGCTCCTCGGGACTGGACGCTCGACGGCGAGCAGGTCGCGGTGATCGGCGCCGGGAACGTGGCGCTGGACGTCGCCCGCGTGCTGGCCAAGCAGGCCGACGACCTGCTGAGCACCGAGATCCCGGACAACGTGCACCGCGGCCTGAAGGACTCGCAGGTCACCGACGTGCACCTGTTCGCCCGGCGCGGTCCGGCGCAGGCCAAGTTCACCCCGCTGGAGCTGCGCGAGCTCGACCACCAGGACGACGTCGAGGTCATCGTGCACCCCGAAGGCTTCGAGCTCGACGAGGCCAGCGAGGCGGCGATCCGCACCAACAACCAGGTGAAGACGATCGTCAAGACGCTGCAGGACTGGGCGCTGCGCGACCCGAAGAACGACACCGCGCGACGGCTGCACCTGCACTTCCTGCGCGCCCCGGTCGAGGTTCAGGGCACCGACCGCGTCGAGGGCTTCAAGGTCGAGGTCATGGAGCTCACCGGCGACGGCAACGTGCGCGGCACCGGCGAGTACGAGACCTACCCGGCGCAGCAGGTCTACCGCGCGGTGGGCTACCTGAGCTCGCCGCTGGCCGACATCCCGTTCGACCACGCCGCCGGCGTGGTGACCAACGAGGGCGGCCGGGTGCTGGACCTGGACGGCGAGCACATGCCCGGCGTCTACACCACGGGCTGGATCAAGCGCGGTCCGGTGGGCCTGATCGGCCACACCAAGGGCGACGCGCTGGAGACGATCAACAACCTGCTCTCCGACCTGGAGTCGATGCCGCAGGCCGAGGATCCGTCGAGCGAGAGCATTCTGCGCCTGCTCGAGGAGCGCGGCGTGGAGTACACGACGTGGGAGGGCTGGGGTCGCCTGGACACCCACGAGAAGGCGCTGGGCGAGGCCCAGGGCCGCGAGCGCGTCAAGGTCGTGCCGCGCGACGAGATGGTCCAGATCTCCCGCTCGGAGTGAATTTTTCGAGGTGAAGGGCACCTTCAGGCAGCTGTGCGGCCAGAAGGTGCCCTTCACTGCTCCGGGAGAGCGCGCGGGCGCATTACGGTGTTGGGAGACGCCACTCGCATCGCGCAAAGGATGGGCACGTTGACCGCGATCCCGGACACCACCCGAGCCGAACTCGACACCGTCCTGCAGCAGGCCGCCGACGCCGCCGAAGCGTTCGGTGCGCAGTCCCCCGCCGCCCGCGCCCGGCAGATCCGCGCGGTAGCCGACGCGCTCGACGCCGCGGCGGGCGCGCTCGTCCCGCTGGCCATGGCCGAGTCCAACCTCAGCGAGGGGCGCCTGACCGGCGAGCTCAAGCGCACCACCTTCCAGCTGCGCCTGTTCGCCGAGGTCCTCGACGACGGAGGCTACCTCCAGGCCACTGTGGACAGAGCGGACGCCGAGTTCCCCTTGGGCGCCAAGCCGGATCTGCGCCGCGTGCTGGTTCCGGTGGGCCCGGTGCTGGTGTTCGCCGCGAGCAACTTCCCGTTCGCCTTCTCCGTCGCCGGTGGCGACACCGCGTCGGCGCTGGCCGCCGGGTGCCCGGTGGTGCTCAAGGCGCACCCGGGACACCCGCAGTTGTCCGTGCGCACCGGCGAGATCATCACCGGTGCACTGGCCGAATCCGGTGCCCCTGACGGGGTTTTCCAGGTGGTGCTGGGATTCGAGACCGGGACCGCGGCGTTGCAGGATCCCCGGATCAAGGCGGCGGCGTTCACCGGCTCGGTGCCGGCGGGTCGCGCGCTGTTCGACATCGCCAACTCGCGTCCGACGCCGATCCCGTTCTTCGGCGAGCTGGGCAGCCTCAACCCGGTCTTCGCCACTCCCAACGCCGTCCGAGCGCGCGGCGAGGAGATCGCCAAGGGCTACGTGACGTCGTACTCGGGCAACGCGGGCCAGCTGTGCACCAAGCCGGGGCTGCTGTTCCTGCCCGCCGACCACGGCCTGGACGAGGTGCTGGCCGAGGAGTCGAAGGCGGTGGCGGCGCACAAGCTGCTCAACGAGCGGCTGCACGAGGGCTACTGCACGCGCCGCGCTGCGGTCACCGAGGTGGCGGGCGTGCGGGTGCTCGCCGACGGCAGCGTCGACGACGGCGCTGTGCCGACGCTGCTGACCACCGATGTCAACACTCTGCTGGCCAACCGAGAAGCCTTGCTGGAGGAGGTTTTCGGCCCGCTGTCCATTGTGGTCACTTACGCCTCCGAAGACGAGGCGCGGCGCGCGGCCGAGGCGTTCGAGGGCAACCTCACGGCGACCCTGCACGCCGAGGATTCCGATTCAGAGTTCGCCGCAAGCCTGGTGAACCGCCTACGCGACCGGGCCGGCCGACTCCTGTTCAACGGCTGGCCGACCGGTGTCGCGGTCTCCCCCGCGATGCAGCACGGCGGCCCGTACCCGGCCACGACGGACGCCCGCTTCACCTCGGTGGGCACGGCCTCCATCGACCGCTTCCTCCGCCCGGTGACCTACCAGAACGTCCCGCAAAATCTCCTCCCAGAACCCCTCCGCGACGAAAACCCCTGGAACATCCCCCAAACCAAACACACCCCGAACTGACGCCGGACCACACCGGATTCGCAGCCCTTCGCCCGTCGGCAAACCAGGCGGGCGAAGGGACCGCTTGATCACCAGCCCGGAGTCCACCTTGAATTCACTCCCCCGAGGTCAGCACCGTTCCAGATCGTCCGGGGCGCAATACAGGCGTGACCAGAAAGGGCGGATTTGTTCAGTTCGCGGTTCGGTACGTGATACGGGCGACGAGGGAAGCCGGGCGGACTGAGACGATACCCGTCGGCGGAGACGGCGACGTCGCACACGACCTTGGCGCTCATGACTCCTACAGATCTGGTTGCACTTTGCAATCGAATGATGGGCGAGCTACCGCCGGCCGGAGGCATAATGCAAGCAGTTTCCGTCGGAAGTGGGAGGTTCCGGTGAAGGACGAGCACCGTTCGGGGTGTCCGATCAACCTCGCCGTCGAAGTGCTCGGCGACAAGTGGTCGCTGGTCGTCATCCGCGACCTGATGTTCGGCAACCGCAGGCACTTCCGCGAGCTGCTGAACAGCTCCGAGGAAGGGATCGCCTCGAACATCCTCTCCGCGCGGTTGCAGCGCCTCACCGAGCACGGCCTGGTGTCCAAGGCCGCCGACCCCACCCACAAGCAGAAGGTGATCTACAGCCTCACCGAGCCCGCGATCCAGCTCGTCCCCGTGCTGGCCCACCTCGGTGCGTGGGGACGCCGCCACCTGCCGGTGACGCGCGAGCTGTCCATCCGCGCTGAGCTGCTGGAACGCGGCGGCCCCGAGCTGTGGGAGGAGTTCATGGACGAGCTGCGCGAGCAGCACCTGGGCATCCCGCGCCCGGAAGGAAGGGAGTCGGTCTTCGCCCGGCGGCGCTGATGCCGGAGTCGGTTTTGCTCATAACTGTCCATCCACACCGGACGCAGGAGGCCGGGCAGTTTTTGGCAAAACTGATCAGGCGGTGCGGGGGCGGTAGCTGGCGATCGCGACCGAGGCGGTCGGGGCGAGGGGCTTCGGGAGGGCCGCGATTCGGGCGCGGAGGGCTTCGGGGTCGGCGTGCCAGGCGCTGGGGCCCATCGCCACCACCTCTTCGGCTTCCGACTCCGTCAGGGAGAGCTGGAACTCGCAGGTCCGCTGCGAGATCAGGTCGAAGTGGTCGGACAACTGCTCGGTCAGGCGCTCTTGCTTGCGCTCGTCGACCTTGAGCAGGCCGAGCGCTCCGACCAGGTCCGCGAGGTGCCCGGCGTTCGGCACGACCACCACGAGTCGGCCGTCCGGGCGCAGGATCCGGCGCATTTCCGCGGCGTTGCGGGGCGCGAAGACGTTCAGCACCGCCGACGCCGCACCCGTGCGCACCGGCAGCGTTTGCCAGGCGTCGGCGACCGCTGCGCCCATGCGCGGGTGCGCCTTGGCCGCGCGACGGGAGGCGTACTTCGAAACGTCCAGCGCGAGCCCGACGCGATCCGAGTCTTCCAGGGCACGGGCCAGGTAGTAGCCGGTCCCGGCGCCGATGTCGACCACGCAGCCCTCGAGGTCGGACACCGCTCCGGCCAGCGCGTCGGCGATCGGCGCGTAGTGGCCCGCGGCCAGAAAGTCCGCTCGGGCCGCGACCATCGCCGCCGTGTCGCCGACGACCTTCGTGCCGCCGGGCAGCAGGCTCACGTATCCCTGGCGGGCGATGTCGAACACGTGGTTCGCCGCGCAGCGCAAGCTGTTGCCCGTCCGGTCCAGATCGGCACCGCAATGCGGACAGGCCAGCACCGCCACCACTTCGTCCAGCAAACCAGCCCTCCACCGCATCGTTCGCGGTGCAAGTCTAGGGTCCCTGGCTTGACGGGCTCGTTTTACCTAGCTGTGCCGGTAGCGGAACCTCAGCTCGCCAGGACGAACGCTGAGAACCCGCGGCGGTGCCAGCGCCGAGGGGGGCCATGCGCTTGGCGGCGCATCAAAACCAAAGACCGGGATCAACGGGTTTTAGGAGCCCGCGCTGGCGTTGCGCGAAGCCGTCGAACAGCTGGGACGGTGGGGACGATGTGGGATTGGATGGCAGCCCCCGACTACTGGGCCGCGCGGTTCGCGGTCGCGCACCTGCTCGCCATCACCTACCTGCTGGGGTTCGTCAGCGCGCTGCGCCAGTTCCGGGGACTGCTCGGCGAACGCGGCCTGACGCCCATCCCCCGGTTCCTGGCGCACGTCCCGTTCCAGACTTCGCCCAGCCTGTTCCACCTGCACTACTCCGACCGGTTCTTCGCCGGCATCTGCTGGGCCGGTGTCCTCGGCAGCGTGCTCGCGCTGTTCGCCGATCTGGCACCGCTGTGGGCCTGGCTGGTGCTGTGGACGGTGCTGTGGGCGCTGTACCTGTCGATCGTCAACGTCGGGCAGGTCTGGTATTCGTTCGGCTGGGAGTCGCTGCTGCTGGAGGCCGGATTCCTGGCGATCTTCCTCGGCCCAGCCGAGATCGCGCCGCCGACGCTGGTGCTGTGGTTGCTGACCTGGCTGCTGTTCCGGGTGGAGTTCGGCGCCGGGCTGATCAAGATGCGCGGCGATTCCTGCTGGCGCGACCTCACCGCGCTCTACTTTCACCACGAGACCCAGCCGATGCCCGGCCCGCTGAGCCGCTGGTTCCACTGGCTGCCGCGCCCGCTGCACAAGACCGAGGTGCTGGCCAACCACTTCACGCAACTGGTCGTGCCGTTCCTGCTGTTCGCCCCGCAGCCGGTCGCCTCTGCGGCCGGGCTGGTCGTGGTGGTGACGCAGGGCTGGTTGATGCTCAGCGGGAACTTCGCCTGGCTGAACCTGCTGACCATCACGCTCGCGTTCTCCGCGATGAGCCTGCCCCGGACCGGACCGGCGGCCAGCCTGCCGCCGTGGTTCGCCATGCTGGTGCTGGCGCTGACGGTGGTGTTCGCGGTGCTGAGCTACTGGCCGGTGCGCAACATGCTCGGCAAGCGCCAGGTGATGAACCGCAGCTTCAACAAGCTGCACCTGGGCAACACCTACGGCGCGTTCGGCAGCATCACCCGCACCCGCTACGAGGTCGTCGTGCAAGGCGCAGCCGACGTCGACGCCGAATGGCGGGAGTACGAGTTCAAGGGCAAACCCGGCGACCCGAACCGCCGCCCACCGCAGGTCGCGCCCTACCACCTCCGCCTGGACTGGCTGATGTGGTTCCTCGCCCTCTCCCCCGCCTACGGCCGCACCTGGCTGCCGGCCCTGGTCGAAGCCCTCCTCCGCAACGACGACCAAGTCTTGCTCCTACTCCGCCACAACCCCTTCCCAGACCAGCCACCCCTCCTGATCCGAGCGGACCTCTACCACTACCGCTTCACCACCCGCTCCGAACACCGAGAGACCGGAGCCTTCTGGATCCGGACCCGAGCAGGCGACTTCATCCCACCCCTAACCCTCAACGACCTGACCTAGCCCACCTGGGTGAGGAGGTGGTGCCAATTTCTCGCGAAATTGACACCACCCGGGTGACGGCGTTACCAGGTTGGGCGGAGTGGGTAGTGGGCGTTGGTGTCGTCGAGGCGGACGCCGAGGACCTGGTGGAGCTGGACGATGTTGCGCTCGAAGCCCAGGCGGCAGGCCGCCATGTACAGGCGCCACACGCGCGCTCGGTCGAGGCCGACCTCCGCGACCGCTTCGTCCCAGCGCGCCTCGAGGTTTTCGCACCAGCCGGCGAGAGTCAGGGCGTAGTGCTCGCGCAGGTTCTCCTCGTGACGGACCTCGAAACCGTTGTCGTTCATCGCCGACACCAGAGTGCCCACCGGTTCGAGCTCTCCGTCCGGGAAGACGTAGCGGCTGATGAACTTGCCCGGCCGCGCACCGTGGCTGCCGTCGGGGCGGGTGATGCAGTGGTTGAGCAGCCGCCCGCCTGGCACCAGCTTGTCGCGCAGGAACGAGAAGTACGACGGCAGCTGCGCCAGCCCGATGTGCTCGGTGAGCCCGATCGAGCTGACCGCGTCGAACCCGGTCTCGGTGACGTCGCGGTAGTCCAGGTGGCGGACCTCGGCCAGGTCGGCCAGCCCGCGCTCGGCGATGGCCTTCTGCGCCCACTGCGCCTGCTGCCGGGACAGCGTCACCCCGAGCGCGCGGACCCCGTAGTGCTCGGCCGCGTGCATCACCATGCCGCCCCAGCCGCAGCCCACGTCGAGCAGCCGCATGCCCTCCTGGAGTCCGAGCTTGCGCGCCACCAGGTCGTGCTTGGTGAACTGCGCTTCCTCCAAAGTGGACGTTCCAGTCGGGTACACCGCGCAGGTGTAGGCCATCGACGGCCCCAGCACCCACTCGTAGAACCGGTTGGACATGTCGTAGTGGTACGAGATCGACGTGCTGTCGCGGCGCTTGGAGTGCCGCCAGCCGCGCCCCCGGTGCTCGACCGCCGGAGGCTTGACCGGCCACCACAGGCGATGGCCGGCCAGCTTCACCAGCAGCTCGCGGCGCAAGCTCGGCGGGATCTCCTCCAGCGCCACCGACGGGAAGGACGACAGCGCCGCGTACATGTCGCCGTGCACCTCGAGCGCCCCGGTTACGTAGGCGCGGGCCAGCCCGAGCTCACCGGGAGCCGCCGCCAGGTGCGAAAGCGCCAGCGGGGAGCGGACTTCCACGCAGACCTCGGCGCCCGGCGGACCGGTCCGGCTGCCGTCGAAGGCACGGATCTCCACCGGGGGACCGTCCCCGAGGACGCGCGCGAACACCTCTGCCCAGCCCATCAGCGAATCCCCTTCCTGATTCCGACGACTACGCGAACCTGGCGCCAGTCCTTGCCGAAATCACCTTTCCCGCACGCACTTCTCGTACAGCCCGGGCAGCCGGTGCTGCGGGTCGTAGCGCTCCTTCAGCCGCTCGTAGGCGGGCTGGTTGTAGAGCCGCCAGAACTCTTCTTCGGTGTAGTAGGAGTTGGAGTACAGCGACTTGTGTCCGTCCAGCTCGGTCACCACGCGCTCGATCGCCCGGTTGTGCCGTCCCGGCGCTTCGCCCCGGCGCAGCGGCACGGTGGACCAGAAGCCGACGTTGACGTACAGCTCATCGGGATCCATCGGGTACAGCGGCCAGCCCTTGCGGTCGCGCAGCTGCACCGGGCACAGCCACACCGGCGAGATGCCGATGTCGCGGTGGAAGAACTCCAGGAACTCCGGCAGCCGGTCGACCGGGATCTCCACGTCTTGGATCACCGGCTCGTTGACGCCCCGGCCGCGCAGCACCGCGATCCGGTCGGTCACCGCGTGCTTGCGGTCCCATGCCACGATGCGGCGATAGACGTCGGAGCGGCGGTACTGCCGCGGCCAGAACCGACGCACCAGCGGGTGCTGCGCGCCGAACGCGCGGGAACACCAGAACCAGTCGGTGTCCCAGCGCCACAGGTAGTCCTGGATGCGCAGGTAGTCGGTGCGCCGCTGCGGCAGGGAGCGGTAGTAGACCTGCTGTCCGGTGTAGTCGCTGGTGAACGGAGCCTCGTCCACATAGGACCCAAGTGTCAGGTACTGCTCGCGGGCGTTGAAGACCGTGCCGTCGAGGAAATCGACCGGGTGCCCGTCGTAGGTGCGGTCGCGGCAGATCTGCGCGATGGCGTCCGCGCATTCCCGCGCCGTGCCGAACCGGACGTGCTGCAACCGCACGTACGGGCGGACCTTTTCCAGCTCGATCTCCAGCCGCAGCGCGTAGCCCAACGTGCCGTAGGAGTTGGGGAACCCGCGGTGCAGCTCGGCGTTCTCGTTGTCCGCGCGAGCGCGCACGACTTCCCCGGAGCCGGTGAGGATCTCCATCTCCCGCACCGATTCGTGCGGCAGCCCGCTGCGGAACGAGGTGGATTCGATGCCGAGACCGGCCACCGCGCCGCCGAGCGTGATCGTCTTCAGCTGCGGCACCACCAGCGGGATGTGCCCGGACGGCAGCAGCGCGTCGACGACGCTCTCATAGGTCGCCATGCCCTGCACCTGCGCGGTGCGGTTAGCGGTGTCCACCTCCAGCACGCGGTCGAAGCGTCCGACATCCAGGCCCGGACCGGCGGACGGGTCGCGGAACCGGAACAGGTTGGAGGTGGGTTTGGCCAGGCGCACCGGTGCGCCAGCGGGTAGTCGCGCGTACTGCGCGACCAGAGCGGCTACGTCGTCGGAATGGCTACCCGTCACGGCTGTTCCCCGATCCGCCATGCCCCCGACTCTATTGCCGGGACTGACGACGGGCATCCGCATTTCCGTCGGCGAACCGGGGCACAACGCCCCGCACGACGCCGGACGCATTCGTCGGCGATTACGAAATCGCAGGTGGCGACGGCTGGCACGACATATCAAATGTGCTTGCTTGCAGCAAGCACGCACCACTGGAATTCGATCATATGGACTACTCCCAGCGGCATGAATTCGCGCGCACATCGGGGCGCGTCAGCTGCCCGAGGTGCGCGCCGGAGGGGTCAGCCGGAGCGGCGCAGTGCCCAGGCGCGGAGCCCGCGGAAGCCCTGGACCTTGGTCGGGCCGACCGAGATCAGGCGGTAGTCCGGGTGGTCCCGCAGCGACGCCGCCAACTCGCGATCCACCAGCACCGACGCCGGACGGGCCACCGAGGTCAGACGGCTGGCGATGTTCACCGTCGAGCCGTAGACGTCGCCGAAGCGGGCCAGCACCGACCCCTGCGCGAGCCCGATGCGCAGCGGCGGCAGCAGGTCGTCCTTGGCGATCTCCTCGTTGAGCGTCAACGCGATCTCCGCGGCCTCGGCGGCGGTGTCGGCCACGAACAGCACCTCGTCGCCCACCGTCTTGATGACCCGGCCGTGGTTCTCCGCGACCACACCGCTGGCCAGCGACTCGAAGCCGTCGATCAGCCGGGTCAGCTCCAGCTCGGTGAAGTCCCGGATCAGCCGGGTGTAGCCGACCAGGTCGGCGAAGCCGATCACCTGCACCCGCTCGTCGGTGCCCGGATCGCGCTCGGCGAGCTCCCGCGAGGCGCTGGCCGCCAGGTGCCGCCGCCACACGTAGTCCTGCAGCCGGTCCATCACCGGCAGGATCACCGAGGCGACCTGAGCGGTGGTCTCCACGTCCACCGCGAACTTGTCGCCCAGCAGCGACTTGAAGATGCCGACCTGCCACTCGGCCAGCCGGGACATCGTCTGCGCCAGCGAGCGGGCCACCGCCGACTCCAGCTCGGGCGGGATCACCTCGGCCGAGACCAGCTCCACCAGCGAGCGCAGCGCGGCGACGTCGGCATCGGTGAACACGACCGCCTCGTCGTCGACGTGGGCGAAGCCCATCGCCTGCCACAGCTGTTCAGCGCGCCGCACTGGCACGCCCGCAGCCTCGGCCACCTGGTCCTTGGTGTAGCGCGCCGCACCACCGAGGATGGTGCTCTCGATCTGGTTGCCGCGCGCGGTCGGCTTATCGCGTGGTTCGGACAACGAGCACATCGCATTCTGCGCGACGCGAGACCTCGGACGGCACCGAGCCGAGGATCCGCCCCTTCAACGTGTTCAACCCGCGGCTGCCGATGACCAGCAGGTCAGCCGCTTCCTTCTCCGCGGCGGCCAGCAGCACGCCGATCGGCGCTCCGACCGAGGCGGAGCTGTCCACCTGCTTCGCCCCCGCTTCGCGGGCGACGTCGGTGGCCTCGCGCAGCGTGGCCTCGGCCGGTGCCGAGCCGACCACCTGGAAGGCCTCGTCGCCCAGCTCGTCGCGCGCGTGCTCGACGTCGCGGTCCGACGTCGGGTAGTAGGCGCAGACGATCATCAAGCGGGCAGCGGAGTCGCCTGCGACGGCTCCCGCGCGGGCCACCGCGCGCAGCGAGGGCTCCGAGCCGTCGGTCCCGACGACCACGGTGCGGTAACTGGACATCGCGCTCCTACTTCCACTGGCTGATTCTGCGCCTGGCACCGGCGTGAACCCTAACGATCGCGATGCCGCCCAGTCACGGTTCGCAATGCAGCGCGTCCAGCTGTGAGCGGACCTACACGCCACGACCGGCCGTTTTGTCGTCGCGGCCAAACGAAGTGGCCATCTCTCATCCAACCCCACAACATGATTACGCGCCGCATACGCGTAGGTTTCGCCAACAACGTGCAAACCATTCGGTGATGCAGGACACGGACGACGTTGCGCGGGACGTTCGCCGGGCCGAATCACGCCATGTACGTAACCCTTCGCGCAAGAAGAACCACCAGGAGTAGAACCGTGACCGCACCACACCTCCAGCCTGGGCGGGGCATATTCCGTCGGAAGCCGATCGACTCCATCACCGAGGACACCGGCGGCGGTGGCCTGCAGAAGTCGCTCGGGTTGTGGCAGCTGACCGCCATCGGCGTCGGCGGCATCATCGGCGCCGGGATCTTCTCGCTGGCGGGTGCGGTGGCCAATGAGAAGGCCGGCCCCGCAGTCCTGATCTCGTTCCTGATCGCCGGCATCGCCAGCGCGGCCGCCGCGTTCTCCTACGCCGAGTTCGCAGGCATGATCCCCAAGGCCGGTTCGGCCTACACCTACGGCTATGCCGTGCTCGGCGAGGTCGTGGGCTGGCTGATCGGCTGGGACCTGCTGCTGGAGTACACCGCGATCGTCGCGGTGGTGGCCATCGGCATCTCCGGCTACTTCAACGAGCTGATCGGCTTCCTCGGCATCGACCTGCCGGCGTGGATGATGGGCGCCCCGGGCACCGAGGACGGCGCCGCACCTCCCGGCAGCTACAAGATCAACCTGTTCGCGATGCTGCTGTGCCTGCTGATCGCCTACATCCTCAACCAGGGCATGAAGAGCGCCGCCCGGTTCGAGACGCTGCTGGTGTACCTGAAGGTCGCCGTGGTGCTGGTCGTCATCGTCGTCGGCGCGTTCCACATCAACGCGGGCAACTACAACCCGTTCTTCCCGTTCGGCATCAGCGGCGCGTTCGCCGGAGCCGCGACGGTGTTCTTCGCGGTGTTCGGCTACGACGCGATGAGCACCGCGGCAGAGGAGTCCAAGGACGCCCAGAAGCACATGCCGAAGGCGATCATGTACTCGCTGGCCATCTCGATGGTGCTCTACGTGCTGGCCTGCCTGGTGCTCACCGGCATGGTCCCGTACACCCAGATCAACAGCGAAGCGGCTTTCACCGCCGCGTTCACCGACGTCGGCCTGCCGGTGGTCGGTGCGATCATCGCGGTCGGCGCCATCCTGGGCATCCTGACCGTGCTGTTCACCTTCATGCTCGGCGTGACCCGCGTCGGCTACGCGATGAGCCGCGACGGCCTGCTGCCGCAGTGGTTCGCCAAGACCCACCCGGTGCGCAAGGTGCCGACCCGGTTCACCTGGCTGATCGGCATCGCCTCGGCGCTGATCGCCGGTCTGCTGCCGATCGGTGAGGCCGCCGAGCTGACCAACATCGGCATCCTGCTGGCGTTCGTGATCGTGTGCGCCTCGGTGATCGTGCTGCGCTACAAGCGGCCCGACATCAAGCGCGGCTTCAAGTGCCCGGGCATGCCGATCGTGCCGATCATCGGCATCGTGTTCTCGATCTGGCTGGTCACCTTCCTGGACCCGGTGACCTGGCTGCGCTTCGCCGCCTGGTTCGCCATCGGTCTGGTGATCTACTTCGCCTACGGCTACCGCAAGTCGAAGCTCAACGCCCCGGAGAACACCGAGAGCTGATCCCACCCCCGGTCCTGCGGGCCGGACCCCCGCAGAACGCCGGATCGCGCGCCACCCCCTCAGCGCGGTCCGGCGTTCTGCCGTCCGGCCCCGACGGGCGGGAGATCGCGATCGATCAAGCGTGTTTGGTGCGTCTCAGCGTGGAGTGGATCACAGCGCGAGGGGCGTTCTGGCGCTTAGGGTTCCGCACGGAGTTCCTGCCGGGCCTCAACGTTGAGGGGTGCCTGTGACGCGCGTTCGCGAACTGAGCCCATATGTCGAACTGCACCGGGACCAGTGGCGGGAACTGCGAGATTCCCTGCCGCTGCCGCTGACCGAGGACGAGCTGCTCGCCCTGCGCGGGCTCGGCGAGCAGGTCGACCTGGCCGAGGTCGCCGACGTCTACCTCCCGCTGTCGCGGCTGATCAGCCTGCAGGTAGCCGCCCGCCAACGGCTGCACGAGTCCACCACGACGTTCCTCGGCGACGAGACCCGCGGCACCAAGGTGCCGTTCGTGATCGGCATCGCGGGCAGCGTCGCGGTCGGCAAGTCGACGACCGCGCGACTGCTGCGCACCCTGCTGGCCCGCTGGCCCGACCACCCGCGCGTGGACCTGGTGACCACCGACGGCTTCCTCTACCCGAAGGCCGAGCTGGTGCGCCGCGGCCTGATGCACCGCAAAGGCTTCCCGGAGAGCTACGACCGCCGCGCGCTGCTGCGCTTCGTCACCGAAGTGAAGTCCGGCGCCCCGGAGGTGGCCGCGCCGGTGTACTCGCACGTGGCCTACGACATCCTGCCCGACGAGCAGAACGTGATCCGCCAGCCCGACATCCTGATCATCGAGGGTCTCAACGTCCTGCAGCCCGGGCCGAGCCTGACGGTGTCGGACCTGTTCGACTTCTCCATCTACGTCGACGCGCACACCGACCACATCGCCCGCTGGTACACCGACCGCTTCCTCGCGCTGCGCGGCACGGCGTTCGCGAACCCGAACTCGCACTTCCACCACTTCGCCGAGCTCTCCGACTCCGAGGCCCGCGCCGAGGCCGAGCACCTGTGGCGCACGATCAACGAACCGAACCTGGTGGACAACATCCTCCCCACCCGCCCCAGAGCAACCCTGGTGTTGCGCAAGGACATCGACCACTCGATCAACCGAGTACGCCTGCGCAAACTCTGACGAGCCGTGCCGTCCGGACAATTCGGTGGCGACGGTCGTGTTTCCGCCCTAGCCTGCCGCGCGTGGAGACAGCCGATCTTTCACGCGACCCGATTCCACTGCGCGGCCGGACTGCGTTGGTGACCGGGGTCAGCCGTCGCCGGGGTATCGGATACGCGATCGCGCGGCGGTTGGCGGCTTACGGCGCCTCGGTCTTCCTGCACCACTACCGACCGCACGACGCCGAACAACCTTGGGGCGCTGACGATCTCGACGCTGTACTCGCCGGTGTCGCGGAACAGCTGGTACCCGAAGCTCGGGTCTCCGACGCCGGGGGCGATCTTGCCGAGCCCGACGCGCCGCAGCAGCTCATCGACGCGGTCACGGCCGAGTTCGGGCACCTCGACATCCTGGTCTGCAACCACGCGCGCAGCGGCGGCGACGGGGCGCTCGGCGAACTCGACGCGGCCATGACCGCTGTAGCTGCTCTTGCGCCACACCGCGCCGACCTCGACACATACGCCGCCGCCTGAACCACTGCGGCTGCTCTTCCGCCAAGTCACGCCACGTAACTCGCTGGCGTCTGGGGCATGGGTGCTCACGACTCTGCGTCCTCCACTAGCTCGGTAAGGAACTTCGTTTTATCCGCAGGTGAAAGTGCGCGTTCTTCCAACCGGGCGAACTCCTCGTGAAAGCCAGCTATCTCGCTGGGCTCTTCGAGGTACAGCCCGCCCTTCTGGTTCTCGATGTAGACGACACCCGGGTCGTCCCTGCGGGAAAGCCAAGCCACTGGAAGGATCCGAGCTGCCCTCGATGAGTGCCCGCATCGAACGAAACGACCTGCAACGTGATTTGTGGATGATCATTCGCGCTGGCGAGGAACGTCAGTTGTTCGCGCATCACCTGGTTGCTTGCGACCCTTCGGCGCACTGCACCTTCATCAACGATCGTGTGGAGCTTCAAGGGATGTTCGGCACGGTCGAGCACGGTCTGCCGCTGCAACCTCAAGTTCGTCTGCTCGTCGAAGTGGCGCTCTGTTGCAGTGATTCCTTCTCTGATCACCGCCGCCGCATAGGCCCTCGTCTGGAGCAGCCCAGGTACGTAGCCGAGGTCCCACTCGCGGATCCCGCTGGCGCCCCATTCGAACTGGTCGAGGTGTGAGGGCGATTTCGCGCGAAATCGCCAGCTTCAGCGGCGGACGCGGCGGGCGAGGAGGAGTTGGAGGTGGGCGTTGAGGCGTTCTGAGGGGTTCGCCAGGTCGATTCCGGTGATCTCGCCTGCTCGGCGGACTCGGTAGCGGAGGGTGTTGGGGTGGACGTGCAGGCGGTCGCTGGCCGCTCGGACGTCGCCGAAGGTTTCCAGGTAGGCCAGCAGCGAGCGCGCCAGGCCCGTTCCGTGCTCCGTGTCGTGCTCGTGCAGGGCCGTCAGGCGGGCGTCGCGGAAACGCTCGTTTCCTTGCAGGACGGTCAAAAGCTCGCTGATCACCACCTGCGCGCGGACGTCGGAGATGGTCGCGATCTCCGCGTGCAGGTCGTGCGTCATCGCGTCGAGGATCCGGTCCGCTTCGGTGCGCGATCCGGCGACCTCGTCCAGCGTCCGCACCGCCGAGCCGACGCCCACCTGCACCCGCGCCCGCAGGTGCTGCTTGGCCGCCACGACGATCTCCCGCGTCAGGCTCAGCGCCGAGTTGCCCGCTGAGCGCTCCGCCAGGTCCGGCAGCAGCACGTACACCCGCGAGCCGATCGTGGTGACCAGCGCGCTGCGACGGTACGCCGAGGCGTGCACCGAGATCAGACTGGTCATCTCAGCACGTTGCAGCTCCAGCTCGGAGCGGTCCGCGATGGGTTCCGACGGGCGCAGGGTGAACACCACGACCACCGCTGGTTTCGTCGCATCCGCACCGATGTTGTCGGCCACCGACTGCGCGTCGATGCGACCGTCGAGCAGCCCGGCCAGCAGGTTCTCGCGGAAACGCGGCGCGGCCGTGGCCTCGGTGCGCTGCCGGACGAGCTGCAGCGCCGCCACGCGCGCCGCTCCCAGCAGGGCTCGCTCGGAGCGCTCCGACAGCGGGCGGGTGCTCTCCTGCACCCAGATCGAGCCGAGCGGCTGGGTTCCGGCGTGGATGCCCACCGCCATCCGGCGGCGAATGCCCAGGTCAGGCCGCTCGTCTATGCGGACCACGTCCTCGCCCGCGCGAAGCCGCTGGTAGACGCCCCAGTCGCGGAGCATCGCCAGGTACGGCTCGGGGCCTTGACGGCCCAGGATGGACAGCCGGCGCAGCTCGTCGACCTCGTCGTCGGAGCGCGAGTAGGCCAGCACCCGGCTCGCGGTGTCCTCGATCGACACGATGCCGTCGGTCATCGTCGCCACCGTCTGGGCCAGCGAGAACAGGTCGCCGAGAGCCTCCCCCACGTCGGCGTCGGTGGTCAGCCGGGCGTTGTCGATCGCCGAGCGGGCGAAGGACTCCAGGCGCTCCCAGCGCACTTCCGGCCGGACGCCGAGCAGCGCGATGCCGCAGTCGATCGCGGTGTCGCGCAGCACCCGAACATCGGAATCGGAGCCGACCTTCACCGCGATGGCCACCGCGCCCTCGCGCGCCGCCGCCCGAACCAGCCGCACCGCGGCCCTTCCGCGCGCGCCGATGACCAGCACGAAATCGCCGCTTCGACCGCTGCCGGACTCCTCTTCCGGGTCGACAATGACAACGTCACGGACCTCGACGTCGAATCCTCGAGGCGCGGCGAGCACGTCGACCAGGGGTTCTCCGACGGCGATGAGGAGCTGGCGCAATGGCACTCCGGCCACGGCGACGCCGACCGCATCGACCTCGACTTCGCGCACCCGAACCCCACTTGTTCAACTGGACAACCCGATGTGAACAACGATAGCCGATCGGACAAGCTCCATCGGCTAACGAAACCTTAACCTCCCAAGTAACAGCGGTCTTCCGCACGACAGCGACTTCTCACAAGGAGGCGAACTTGGCCATGGACGCCATCACCTCGGTACCGGTTCCGTACAACGAGCCGGTCAAGGGCTACGCGCCCGGATCGCCGGAGCGCGAGTCGCTGCAGAAGCGGGTCGCGGAACTGGAGTCCGAGCAGGTCGAGCTGACCCAGACCATCGGTGGCGTGCAGCGCATGGCCGGTGGCGACCGGTTCGACGTCGTCCAGCCGCACGACCACAAGCACGTGCTGGGCACCGCCGCGCAGGCCACCGCCGAGGACGTCGCCGCCGCCGTGCAGGCCGCCAAGGACGCCGCCCCGGCGTGGGCCGCGACCTCGTTCGACGAGCGCGCCGCCGTGCTGCTGCGCGCGGCCGACCTGCTGGCCGGCCCGTGGCGCGACACGATCAACGCCGCGACCATGCTGGGCCAGTCGAAGTCGGCTCAGCAGGCCGAGATCGACGCCGCCTGCGAGTTCATCGACTTCCTGCGGTTCAACGTGCACTACGCGCGGCAGATCATCGCCGAGCAGCCGCGGTCGGTTCCCGGCGAGTGGAACCGGATGGACTACCGCCCGCTGGACGGCTTCGTCACCGCGATCACCCCGTTCAACTTCACCGCCATCGCGGGCAACCTGCCCACCGCCCCGGCGTTGATGGGCAACACCGTGGTGTGGAAGCCGACCCCCTCGCAGCAGTTCGCCGCGCACTTCACCATGCGGCTGTTCGAGGCGGCCGGTCTGCCCAAGGGCGTGATCAACCTGGTCACCGGCGACGGCCAGGCCGTCTCCGACGTCGCGCTGACCGACCCGGGCTTCGCCGGTCTGCACTTCACCGGCTCCACTGCCACCTTCAAGAAGCTGTGGCGGATCGTCGGCGACAACCTGGACTCCTACCGCAGCTACCCGCGCATCGTCGGGGAGACCGGCGGCAAGGACTTCATCGTCGTGCACCCGTCCGCGGACCCGGCCCCGCTGGCCACCGCGTTCGCCCGCGGCGCCTTCGAGTACCAGGGCCAGAAGTGCTCGGCGGCCTCCCGCGCCTACGTGCCGCGCTCCATCTGGGAGGGTGGCCTGCGCGAGGAGCTGGCCGAGCTGACCCGCAGCATCCGCTACGGCGACGTCACCGACTTCTCGTACTTCGGCGGCGCCGTGATCGACGCCCGCGCCTTCGCCAAGCACAAGGCGGCGCTGGACCGGGCCGCGGCGACCGACACCATCGAGGTCCTGGCCGGCGGCGGCTACGACGACTCGGTCGGCTACTTCGTCGAGCCCACCGTGCTGGTCTGCAGCGACCCGAGCGACGAGGTGTTCACCACCGAGTACTTCGGTCCGATCATCGCGGTGCACGTCTACGACGACGCCAAGTACTCGGAGATCCTCGACGTCGTCGACGCCTCCAGCCCGTACGCGCTGACCGGCGCGGTGTTCTCCACCGACCGCAGCGCCATCGACGAAGCGCACCAGAAGCTGCGCGGCGCGGCCGGCAACTTCTACGTCAACGACAAGCCCACCGGCTCGATCGTCTCCCGCCAGCCCTTCGGCGGCAGCCGGGCCTCCGGCACCAACGACAAGGCCGGTTCGCTGCTGAACATCCAGCGCTGGACCAGCCCCCGGGCCATCAAGGAAACCTGGGACGCCCCGATCGGGATCGGCTACCCGCACATGGGCTGAGGTGGCGGGCGCCTCGACCCGTTCAATACCGTGGCGCGCCGCGTCTCCTTTGGGGGGCGGCGGTCGGGCGACGGGTGGGACGGTCGAGGCGCCCCTCACCCCTGGCAAGACCCCTCACTCCGAACCCCACGCCGATGCCGGTCTCAGGCCTCGGCGGACCGCGGCACGCATCAAGCAGGCAACGCGGAAGGCAGGAGATCCACCCCCCGAACTTCCTTTCACCAGAAGGAGAGCCGCAATGCTGCGCAGCACCTTGCTGGCCGCCGCCCGTTCCCAGGGCGTGCGCCGTCTCGTCGAGGCCAACCCGCTGACCAAGCCGGTCGTCAAGCGGTTCGTCGCCGGGACCACCCCCGAGGACGCGGTCACCGCCACCCGCGCGCTCCGCGACCAGGGCATGCACGTCACCCTCGACCACCTCGGTGAGGACACCCTCGACGCGCAGCAGGCCAACGACACCGTCCGCGCCTACGAGCGGATGCTCTCGGTGCTCAAGGCCGAGGGCCTGGCCGACCGGGCCGAGGTGTCGGTGAAGCTCTCCGCCGTGGGCCAGTTCCTGTCCAGCGACGGCGAGAAGATCGCGCTGGACAACGCGCGGCTGATCTGCGAGGCAGCGGCCGACGCGGGCACCACGGTCACCCTGGACATGGAGGACCACACCACCACCGACTCCACCCTGGGCATCCTCCGCGACCTGCGGGTGGACTTCCCGTGGGTCGGCGCGGTGCTGCAGGCCTACCTGCACCGCACCGAGCAGGACTGCCGCGACCTGGCGACCGAGGGTTCGCGGGTGCGCCTGTGCAAGGGCGCCTACTCCGAGCCGGCTTCGGTGGCCTACCAGGACAAAGGCGAGGTCGACCGCTCCTACGTGCGCTGCCTGAAGATCCTGATGAACGGCGAGGGCTACCCGATGGTGGCCAGCCACGACCCGCGGATGGTCTCGATCGCCACCGACCTGGCGGCGCGGGCCGGGCGCGACGCGGACAGCTTCGAGTACCAGATGCTGTACGGCATCCGCGCCGAGGAGCAGCGGCGGATCGCGGCCGAGGGCGGCAAGCTGCGGGTCTACGTGGCCTACGGCGACGAGTGGTACGGCTACTTCATGCGCCGCCTCGCCGAGCGCCCGGCGAACCTGGCGTTCTTCCTGCGCTCGCTGATCACCCAGAGCTGACGCGGCACCCCCGACGAAACAGGCCCGGCGCGGTTCCCTTCCGGTGCCGGGCCTGTTCGCGTGGGGATCGACACAGCCCGTTCGGCCGGGCCTTCCTCGCAAATACCCTGGAACGGCATGACCACGAGCGGGAAGAGGGATTTTCGTTGAAGCCCAGCTACTTCGAACGGCTCGACGCGAACCGGTTCAAGCCGACCGCCCACGCCAGCGGCGCGTGGCGCAGCGACGAGCAGCACTTCAGCCCGCTGGGCGGACTGCTGGTCCACGCGATCGAGTGCTCCGGTGCGCGCCCTGGCCTGCTGATCAGCCGGATCAGCTTCGACATCCTGGGCAAGATCGACCTCGACGAGTTCGAGGTGCAGGTGGAGACGCTGCGCCCGGGCCGCACCATCGAGCTGGTGGAGGCCACCGCGATCATCGATGGACGCCCCGTGGTCCGCGCCCGCGTCTGGTACCTCTCGGCGCAGGACACCAGCGTCGTCTCCGGTGGCCAGCCCGAACTGATGCCGCACCCGGACACGCTGGAGCGCTGGACGATGAGCTCGCTGTGGGACGGCGGGTTCATCGCGTCGCTGGACGCCCGCACGGTCGAGGAGCCGCAGCCCGGACGCACCGCGGCGTGGATATCGACCTCGTACGACCTGGTCGCGGGTGAGCAGGCCAGCCCGGTGGCGGCCTACGTCGCGCTCGTCGACACGGCCAACGGCATCGCCGTCCGCCAGCACCCGACGGAGTGGATGTTCCCCAACGTCGATCTGACGATCCACTTCCACCGCCAGCCGGAGGGCGACTGGACCGGCCTGGACACCACGGTCGTCTTCGGCGACGACGGCCGGGGAATCACCAGCACGGTCCTCCACGACACCCGAGGCCCGGTCGGCCGAGCAGAGCAGATGCTCACCGTCCGTTCCCTGGCGCAGTAGCTCCGCCACCAGGGGCTTCCAAATTTAGGGAAATTTGGAAGCCCCTTTTTTGCGCGAGGTCACTTCGTGCGATGTCTGGCTCTGCGGTTGGCGACGTTGATCCTGTTGCCGCAGAGGTCCGGGGTTCAGTAGCGGCGGCGGCCCGCCTTGCTGGTGTCGACGAACGCACCTTCGCAGTGCGGCGACGCGCAGTGGCGGAAGCGGTTGTGGCCCAACGCGCGTAGCGCTCCGAGCAGGCCGAGGCCGACGAGCGCTGCGAGCTCGTCGACCAGGGGTGAGTGCGGGGCTGTTTCTACCTGCCATTGCCATCGGTCGTCGGCATCTCGGCCGAGGACTGGGCCGACGCTGGTGCTGTGGGGCGAACACGACGAATGGCTCGCCCCATCGGTCGATGATCGACTCACCGCGGCCATTCCCGGCGCCCGCCGAGCAACCGTTCCTGGTGCCGGGCACTTCGTTGCCGAGGACAACCCGCGAGATACCGCCGCTGAGCTGATCCGATTTTTTAGAGCCGTTCCTGACTCGTGAGTGGCGATGGGTTCTAGAACCGCCATCGCCACTCACGACTCCGCGAAACACCAGGTCAGGCCACCTTCTCGCGAAAAAGTCAAGTGCGCGACTGACACCAGTGCCGGCAATTTGTCAAATTGCTTCGGTGAACTGCGTTTTTGGAAATTCCGGATTGTTGCCGGTACTGTTCGGCGCACGGGGAAATCGCAGTCGGGGGTGTCTTGTGCCCTTCGACGGCCGCTGGACGGAGGACTGACATTTCCGCTCGACGATCCGGCATTCCAGACCGATTGCAGGCGACGTTCCGCCCAGGAGAAGCCGAGCTCGCCCTCTGGGGCACGGCAGATCCGGCGAAAGCGGCGCGCGAACTCGGCTTCCCGAACGGCAGGGAGGACGACCTGGCCACCGTGCTGCCCGACGACGGCAAGGTCGCCGCAGCGGATCTGCCCTCCGTCGTCGTGCCGATCGTCGACGCGCTCGCGCCGCTGGCCGCGCTGCCGTCCCCGGACCGCTGGCCCACGTGGCAGCGGCCCGGGGATTCGCTGATCGCCTGGAGCGTGGCCGCGAAACTCGCGTTGGAGCACGTCACCGCCGGACATCTGGTCCCCGACGTGCGCGGCGAGGCGGCGTGCTGGCGGCTGGCGAACCTGCACGACAGCCGGTTCGCCGCGCTGGCCGGCGCGATGCCTCCGGCCGCGCACGCGCTGCGCCGCGACGGCGGGACGTGGACCGCGCCGGAGATGCTGGCCGCCTTCGGTGACGCCGTCGCCGACACGTGCGCGCGTGGCGAGGCGATCACCGACGCTGGCGCGTGGGTCACCGCGCTGACCAGCGCGGATCCAACCGGGCAACTGGACGAGGCCACGCGGTCCGCGCTGCAGGAATGGGCCCGAGCACTGCCGTCGGAACCGGTCGAACCACTCGGCGGGAACCTCGAGCTCCACCTGGAAGTCCCCGCCGATGACGACGAACCCTGGATGGTGAGTTTCCACCTGCAATCCGCCGCCGATCCACGGGTTTCGGTATCCGCCGAACGCGTCTGGTCAGCTGGCAACGCCACCCTGGAACTCCCCGGCACCACCATCGGTTCGCCACAAGATGCACTGGTGCAAGGCCTGGCCGAAGCCGCGCGCATCTTCCGCCCGCTGGACGCAGCCCTGTTCGAGCAACGCCCCACCCAAGCACGTCTGGACGTCAACCAAGCCGCCGAGTTCCTAGCGACCAGACCGGAACTGACCGCAGCGGGCATCGCCGTCAAGGTGCCGACCGACCTCGCCGGAGTCCGTCGACTGCGCGGACGCCTGCACGCCGAGGACGGCGCGGAGTTCCGCTGGCAAGCCGTGATCGGCGACGAAGTACTGCGCGCCGAGGAGCTCGACGAGCTGATCGCGCTGGGCCGTCCACTGGTGCGCTGGCACGGTCGCTGGGTGAGCGTCGATGTGCGGGAAGCCGCGGAAGTCCGTGCCCGGCTTGGGAAAGCCCAGGCGTTCTCGGAGTCCGAAGCCCTGGCCGCGGTATTGGAAGGACGGCGGTCCACCGAGTTCGGCGAGGTCGACGTCTCCGCCGGTGGCCGACTGCGGGCGCTGGTGGAACGGCTGGGCGAGCCAACATCCGAGCCTGTGCTGACCGGTGTCGATGCGACGCTGCGCAGTTACCAACAACGCGGTGCCGCGTGGTTGCAGAACATGGCCGAGCTGGGCTTCGGCGCGGTGCTCGCCGACGACATGGGTCTGGGCAAGACGCTGCAGACCATCGCGCTGCTGGCTACCCGCGCCGGGGACCGGCCGCAACTGGTGGTGTGCCCGACCTCGGTGCTGGACAACTGGCAGCGCGAGCTCCACCGGTTCGCGCCCAAGCTCCCGGTGGTGCGCCACCACGGCCCGCGACGCCCGCTCGACCCGGCTGCGTTCACCCCCGGATCCGTGGCCATCACCACCTATCCCCTGCTGCGCACCGACCTCCGACTTCTGTCCGATGTGGACTGGGAAGTCGTGGTGCTGGACGAGGCGCAGCAGATCAAGAACCAGTCCGGGCAGACCGCGCAGGCCGCCGGTCGGCTGCGCGCCCGCACCCGGGTGGCGCTGACCGGCACGCCGGTGGAGAACCGGCTCGCCGAACTGTGGTCGATCATGCACTTCGCCAACCCTGGTCTGCTGGGCGGCTTCAACCGCTTCAAGGAGCGGTTCGCGGTCCCGATCGAGCGGTGGCACGACGCCGAGGCCACCCAACGGCTGCGCTCGATCGTCGCGCCGTTCCTGCTCCGCCGCCGCAAGACCGAGGTCGCCACCGATCTGCCGCCCAAGGTCGAATCGGTGGTCACCTGCGCGCTGACCGACGAGCAAGCCGCGCTGTACCGGAAGGCGGTGCGCGACTCGCTGGACGCGGGCTTCGGCACCGGGATCGGTCGGCGCGGCCGCATCCTGAAGCTGCTGACCGCGCTCAAGCAGATCTGCAACCACCCGGCGCACTACCTCGGCGAATCCGGCCCGCTGCCCGGGCGCTCCGGCAAGCTCACCCGCGCCACCGAGATGCTGGGCGAGGTGGTCGCCGCCGGTGACCGGGCACTGGTGTTCACCCAGTACCGGGTGATGGGCGAGCTGCTGACCGGTCACCTCGCCGACGAACTGGGCCTGCCCGAGGTGCCGTTCCTGCACGGCGGGCTGACCACCGCGCGGCGGCAGGCGATGGTGGACGCCTTCCAGGACGACGGCACCGCTCCCCCGGTGCTCATCATCAGCCTCAAAGCCGGCGGCACCGGCCTGAACCTGACCCGCGCCACGCACGTCCTGCACTACGACCGCTGGTGGAACCCCGCGGTGGAGGACCAGGCGACCGACCGCGCGCACCGGATCGGCCAGTCCCGCAGCGTGCACGTCCACAAGCTGGTCGTGCACGGAACGCTCGAGGAGCGCATCACCGAACTGCTGGAGCAGAAGCGAGCGCTGGCCGATTCGGTGATCGGCAGCGGCGGATCCTGGCTCACCGAGCTGACCGACGAGGCGCTGCGCGAACTCGTCGAACTGTCCACGGAGGACTGATGTCGAAGAACGGACGCAACGGCTTTCGGCGCCACCTGGTGGGGTCGGCGCTGGCGGCGCGCGCTGGAATCGCTCGGTGCCAGCTACCCGAATCCCCGCCTGCCGCACGGACGTTCGCTGGCCCGCAACGGAGCGGTGCAGAATCTCGTCGTCGCTCCTGGGTCGGTCAGCGCCCAGGTGCACGCACGCGGCAAGGTCCTCGACGTGGTGCTGATGCTGCCGGCGTTCACCGACGCCGAATGGCGAACCGCGGTCACGGCGCTGGCCGGCCAGCTCCGACACGCCGCCGCGCTCCTGCGGGGCGAACTGCCGGAAGACGTGGACGACACGCTGCGCGAAGTGGACCTGTCGCTGTTCCCGCAGACCGGCGAACTCCACTCGACGTGCACCTGCACCAGCCGCACCGAACCCTGCGCGCACGCGACAGCCGTGCACTACGTGCTGGCACCGAGGCTCGACGACGACCCGTTCCTGCTGACCCGGCTGCGCGGCCGCGACCGCGACCCGCTCCTCGCAGACCTCCGCGCGGCGCGCTCCAACCCGGAGCTGGACCCGTCGGCGCTGTTCACCGCACGCGGCGACCTCGCGGCGATCGAGGTACACCCGCACCGGCCCGACGACCGGACACCCGAAGCACTGCACCTGCTCGGCCCGGCACCAGGCCTCGACGAGCACACCTGGCATCAGCTGATCATCGCTGCCCAGCGAGCCCGCCTCCGCGCCTGGGAGCTCGCCGAGGGGTCGTGAGTGCGTAGCAGTGTTCGAACACTGCTACGAGATCGGAAGTCCACACCTCAGAACTCGAAACACAAAGAACCGAAACGGGAGTTGCGGATTGGGGGTTGTTAT
>NZ_JBSFBZ010000055.1:30607-53828 GCF_053593195.1 Saccharopolyspora sp. NPDC002376 | reverse complement strand
AGCCCAACGAGGCGTTGAAGCTGTTCCAGCTCGGCCAGATCGCCGCGCAGGAATCCGGTTCGGCGTTGACCGTCGCGGTGCTGGGCGCCCGACACACCGACGGCTGTGGACAGGTTCCGGGTCCTGTGGAGAACTTCCGTAAGTTCAATGGAAATCAGCTGGTCGCAGGGGTAGTCGCGGAGTTCCGCGTGCAGGTCGCGCAGCGCCGGGTCGCCCGTCGCTGCGGCCTGGCGGCGCAGTCGGCCTAGGACGTGGGCTCGCCATTCGCCGAGGTTGACGATGTTCGGCGCCGCGCCCTCCGGGTGCAGGCTCAGCCGCAGCACGGTGACCGGCGGGGCCAGCAGGTCCGGCGCCGACGCAACGAACCTTGCCCCATGACCATCCTCGAACAACGCCACAGCAGCCACACGCTGCTGCTCAGACAACGAACTACCCGCATACACGAACTGCTCCCCAACAGCTGGAACTGGATTTCCAGTCCAACTACCGGGGAGCAGTTCACAGGTCGGAGGTGCCTTTCGGGGGTCGTGCGATCAGCCGAAGCGGCCGGAGATGTAGTCCTCGGTGGCCTTCTGGGTCGGGTTGGAGAAGATCTTGCCGGTTTCGTCGATCTCCACCAGCTGCCCCGGCTCGCCCACCGCGCGCAGGTTGAAGAACGCCGTCTGGTCGCTCACCCGCGCCGCCTGCTGCATGTTGTGGGTGACGATGACGATCGTGAACTCCTGCTTGAGGTTCGAGATCAAGTCCTCGATCGCCAGGGTCGAGATCGGGTCCAGCGCCGAGCACGGCTCGTCCATCAGCAGGACGTCCGGGCGCACCGCGATGGCCCGCGCGATGCACAGGCGCTGCTGCTGACCACCGGAGAGGCCGCCGCCCGGCTTGTTCAGCCGGCCCTTGACCTCTTCCCACAGGTTCGCGCCGCGCAGGGCTCGCTCGGCGACCTCGTCGAGCTTCTTCTTGTTCTTCTCACCGGCCAGCTTCAGCCCGGCCACCACGTTGTCCCGGATGGACATCGTCGGGAACGGGTTGGCCCGCTGGAACACCATGCCGATGGTCTTGCGCACCTGCACCGGGTCCACGTCGCTGGCGTAGATGTCCTCGCCGTCGAGCATCACCTTGCCCTCGACGCGGGAACCGGGGATGACCTCGTGCATCCGGTTCAGCGACCGCAGCACGGTCGACTTGCCGCAACCGGACGGGCCGATGAACGCGGTGACGCTGCGGGCCGGCACCTGCAGGGTCACGTCCTGCACGGCGTGGAACTTGCCGTAGTGCAAGTTCAGGTCCTTGATGTCGAGACGCTTGGCCATGTTTCGGTCCCTACTTCGTCTTGATCGCGAAGAGCCTGGACAGCAGCGACGCGACAAGGTTGATCAGCATGATGACGAGCACGAGGGTGAGCGCGGCACCCCACATCCGGTAGTCCCCGGCCGGGGTGCCGGTGCTGCGCTCCATGTAGATGGCCAGCGGCAGCGACGCCAGTTCGCCCTGGAACAAGTTGAAGTTGATCGAGGAGGAGTAGCCCACCAGGATCAGCAGCGGTGCGGTCTCGCCCAGCACGCGGGCCAGGCCGAGCATCACACCCGTCAGGATGCCCGACAGCGCCGTCGGGAGCACGATCTTCATGATCGTCTTCCACTTCGGCAGGCCGAGCGCGTAAGCCGCCTCGCGCAGCTCGTCCGGCACGATCAGCAGCATCGTCTCGGTGACCCGGACGACCACCGGGACCATCAGCAGCAGCAGCGCCAGCGCCACCGCGAAACCGCTGCGGGTGAAGCCGAAAGTCGTGATCCACAGGGCGTAGATGAACAGACCGGCCACGATGGAGGGCAGACCGCTGAGGATGTCCACCATGAACGTGGCGATCTTCGCGAACCGCGAAGACCGCCCGTACTCGACCAGGTAGATGCCGACCATGATGCCCAGCGGCACCGAGATGACCAGGCAGACCAGGCCTTCGAGCAGGGTGCCGACCAGCGCGTGGTAGATGCCGCCGCCGAAGTCGTTGGGCAGCAGGCCGTTGAACGAGTGCGTCCACCAGTCCAGGCTGAGCACCGGCTTGAGGCCGCGCGACAGCAGCGTCCACAGCACCCAGAGCAGCGGGATCACCGCGACCACGAACGCCGCGGCGAACAGCGTGGTGGCCAGGTGGTTCTTGAACTTCCGCGCCAAGCTGATCCGCTGGAACGCCGGTGGCGTGGCCAGCTGCTCCACGTCAGCGGTGTCGGTCCTCATGCTTTCCCCTTACCGCTGCGGCTCTCGATCCAACGCGCGACCGCGTTGACGGCGAAGGTGATGATGAACAGCACCAGCCCGGCCGAGATGTAGGCGCCGACCTGCATGTGGTTGTTGAACTCCGCGGAGCCGAGCGCGATCTTGGAGGCGAAGGTGGCACCCGCGTCGAAGATGCTGTAGCCGGGAGGCGCGGTGGTGGAGCTGAGGATGATGGTCAGCGCCATCGTCTCGCCGAGCGCGCGGCCCAGACCCAGCATCGAGCCGCCGATGAACCCGTTGCGGCCGAACGGCCACACCGTGGTCCGCACGACCTCCCACTGGGTGGCGCCGAGCGCGAGCGCGCCCTCGATCTGCTGGTTCGGGGTCCGGGCGAAGACCTCGCGGGTGACGCCGGTGATCGTCGGGATGATCATCACGGCGAGCACGATGCCCGCGGTGAAGATGTCGGTGCCCAGGCCCATCGGGCGCACGTTGCCCTCGGCGAAGATCGGGATCCAGCCGAGGTACTCGTTCAGCCACAGGGCCACCGGCCGCAGCACCGGGCCGAGCACCAGGAAGCCCCAGAGGCCGTAGACGACCGACGGCACCGCGGCCAGCAGGTCGATGATGTAGGCGAACGGGCGGGCCAGGCTGCGCGGCGCGTAGCGGGTGAGGAACAGCGCGATCCCGAAGGACAGCGGCATCGCGATGACCAGCGCGACCAGCGAGCTGGCCACCGTCACCCAGGCCAGGTCGAGGATGCCGAACTGCAGGTGCGCCGGGTCGCGGGTGTCCCACTCCCTGCTGAACAGGAAGTTCACCTCGTTGATCTGCAACGCGGGCACGGCGCGGATCAACAGGAAGATCGCGATCGCCGCGATCAGGGCTACCACGAAAGCACCGGAGGCGGTGGCGATCAAGGAGAACACCCGATCGCCGAGGCGGTGCGTCTTGCCCGCTGAGATTTCGGGAGCGGAAATGGGAGCCTCCGGTCCGGAACTAGGCGCCGAAGCGCCCCGCGGGGCACCGGCATCGGTGTCCGCGGGGCGCTGATCGGCTCTCGTCGAGTCGGTCACTGCTGCTTGCAGCCTCTCACTTCGTAGATTCGACCCGTCGTTCGCCCGGGCGGGGTGCTACCCGGGTTACTCAGGAGATGGCGTTGATGGCCTCGGTGACCTTGGTCTTGAAACCTTCCGGCAGCGGCACGTATCCGGCCTCCTGCAGCTGCTGGGCGTCGGCGTTGGCCGCGACGGTCAGGAACGCCTTGACCGCCTTCGCGGTCTCCGGGTCGTAGCCCTTGGAGCAGACGATCTCGTAGGTGTTGAGGACCAGCGGGTAGACGCCGGCCTCCTTGTTACCGTAGATCGACTTGAGGTCGACGCGCAGGTCGTGGCCCTCGCCCTCGATCTTGGCGCCCTCGATGGCCTTGCCGACGTTCTCGGTGGTCAGCTCGACCGGGCCCGCGCCGCTGTCGATCTTGGCCTGGCCCAGCTGGAGGTTCTTGGCGAACGACCACTCGACGTAGGTGATGGCACCCGGGGTGGCCTTCACCGACTGCGAGACCTGGTCGCTGCCCTCACGGCCCTGGCCAACGCCCTGGCCGCCCTGGAAGTTCTTGCCCTCGCCGGTCCACGCGCCGTTGGTGGCGGTGGCCAGGTACTTCTGGAAGTTGTCGGTGGTGCCCGACTCGTCCGAGCGGAAGAACGGCACGATGTCGATGGACGGCAGCTGCGCGTTCGGGTTCAGCGCCTTGATCGCCGGGTCGTCCCACTTCTTGATCTCGCCCTGGTAGATCTTGGCGATCACGTCGGCGTTGAGGGTCAGGTCCTTGACGCCGTCGAGGTTGTAGGCGACGGCGACCGGGCCGAAGACCATCGGCAGGTTCCAGGCCGGGTTGCCCTGGCAGCGCTCGGCGGCCTTGGCGACCTCGCCCTTCTCCTCCTTCAGCGGCGAGTCGGAGCCGCCGAAGTCGACCTGGCCCGCGGTGAAGGCGGCGACGCCCTTGCCGGAGCCGGACTTGGTGTAGTTGACGTTCTGCCCCTGGCACTTGAGCCCGTAGTCGCGAGCGAAGACGTCGACCGCGTTCTTCTGCGCCGAGGAACCCTCGCCCGAAACCGGCTTGGTGCCGCACTCGACCTGCAGCCCGTCCAGTGCCGCGTTGCCGCCGCCCTGCTGAGCGTTCTGGTCGGTACCGCAGCCGGCGAGCACGAGCGCGCCCGCGGCGAGAACGGCGAACGCAGCGCTGTGCCGCTTGATCTTCACTTCGTTCCTCCACTCGGAAAAACCTGCGGATGTGCGGCCCAGGCCTGGTCAACCCGTGCTCTTGCCGCCTCGCCGGGGACGTTAAGGAGTCGGGGTGGACGATCCTCACCATCCAGGTGAACGAAAGGTGAACAAGACACGCTTAGTAAGCAGACGCACATTCCATCGGGGGAACAGAGGCGCGAATCCGTGGGGTTTCAGTGACGCACAGCACGGGACGGTCAGCGACTGAACTGCACGTCCACGTCCCATTTCTCGAACCCCAATCGCTGGTACACCTTCACCGCGGGGACGTTGTCCGCCTCCACGTAGAGAATCACCTGACGGCAGCCAGTGTCACTCAAGTGTCGCAGCCCGGCCACCGTGAGTGATCGACCCAGCCCGCCGCCTTGCGCGTCCGGGTCCACCCCGACGACGTAGACCTCACCCGTTCCGTCGGGGTGCACCTTCGTCCAGTGGAATCCGAGCAGCTCATCGCGCTCGTCCACGGCGAGGAAGAAGCCGGCCGCGTCGAACCAGTCCTCGCGCTCCTTGATCCGCAGCTCCTGCTCGGTCATGTCGCCCTGCTCGGGGTGCCAGGAGAACGCCCGGTGGTTGACCGCCACCACGGCGGCCTCGTCGTGGTCCGGGCGGAAGGTGCGGATGCGCACGCCCTCCCGCAGCTCGACCTGCGGCAACTCCGGTTCGGCCAGCTCCCGGCCCATCCGCCACAGCTCGCGGGGACGGCTGAACCCGTACCGCTCGGACAGCCGCACCGCGCCCGGGTGCTCGCCGTGCGACCAGATCCGCAGCTTGGCGATGTCCGGGGCGGGTTCGGTGGTGAGCTCCGCGCGCTCCAACAGCGCCTCGACCAGGCGCGTGCCGGCGCCCTTGCGGCGGTGCTCGGGGGCGACCGCCAGCTCAGCGGTCAGCTGACCGGTGGTCTTCTCGTGCTCGGTGTCCAGGTGCGCGTAGCCGATGAGGCCGCCGCCCGCGTCGCGCAGCACGAAGTGCTCGGAGCGCACGTCGGCCTGCACCGGTTCAATCTGGTGGACGACGTCTCGGTGCGCCTTCAACCGCAGGATCACGTGCTCGCCGACCGGGGCCACCCCGTCGGCCTCCTCGGTCTTGTCGAGCAGGCCCATGACCTCGGCCGCTTCCCTGCTGTCCAGTCCATTACGCCAAGTCAGCTGCACGCCAAAGACGTTACCCAGCTTCCTCGCGAATGACGCGTGAAGAACGCAACGAACCCCGCGCGCCCAGCACCTGTGGACAAGTCCGGGTCCCTGTGGAGAACTTCCGCGATTTCAATGAGACTCAGACGTCCGATTTCCATTGAAATCGCGCAGGACCGGAGGTCAGCGGGCGGTGACGGCCTCGCGGGTGGGGGTCTGCTCCGAGGTTTCCGCGGCGATCGGGCTGTTGCTGCGGTTCGGGCGGACGAACTTGTAGCCCACGTTGCGGACCGTGCCGATCATCGAATCGTGCTCCGGGCCGAGCTTCGCGCGCAGACGCCGGACGTGGACGTCGACCGTGCGGGTGCCGCCGAAGAAGTCGTAGCCCCACACCTCCTGCAGCAGCTGAGCGCGGGTGAACACCCGGCCCGCGTGCTGGGCGAGGTACTTGAGCAGCTCGAACTCCTTGTAGGTGAGCTCCAGCGCCCGGCCCTTCAACCGCGCGGTGTAGGTGGCCTCCTCGATCACGAGGTCACCAACGCTCAGCGAATCGTCGCCGCTGTTTCCAGCGACGCTGTCGCGCGAGACCAGCAGGCGCAGCCGGGCGTCGATCTCGGCCGGACCGGTGGTCGGCAGCAGGATCTCGTCAACACCCCACTCGGCGCTGATCGTGACCAGGCCACCCTCGTTGACCAACGCGACCACCGGCACGTCACCGGCTGACAGCAGGCGGCACAGGTCCCGGGCACCGACCAGGTCGGTGCGGGCATCGACGAGGATCACGTCGTGCGCGCCACCGGACAGGACAGCGCCCGGGTCCGCCGGCAGCACGCGGACGCGGTGCGGCAGCAGGGCGAGTGCGGGCAACACCGCTTCGCGATCTGGTTCGTTGGTCAGCAGCAGCAGTTCGGAGCTCATCCGGAGGGCCTCCGTCCCCAAGGCGATCACCCGACGACCGGGCAGGCAGGGGTCATCCGCGCGGAGCGGATGACTCGGCGTCGTTGCCTGTGGATGGCAAGGAGAATAACCGACATGCAGCGGAAAAGCCCAGGTCCAACGGGGCGCATCACATTTGTGAACAGCAGTCGACCGTTTGTTGCGCGGGTGGGTCCACCGCGCTCGGTGGAGCTGTCCGCCGCCGACGGGACCGCTCTGCGCGGCCTGCTGCTCCCCGGTCCCGGGCTGCCCGCCGAACTCGGATTCGTCGTCGGGCACGGCTTCACCAACCACGTCCGAAAGCCCACCGTGCAACGGATCCTGCACCGCCTGGCCGGGCGCGCCCCAGTGCTCGCGGTCGACTTCCGCGGCCACGGCCGATCCGGCGGCCGGACCACCGTAGGACCGGCCGAAGCGCTGGACATCGACGCCGCCACCGCGCACCTGCGCGAGCTCGGCTGCCGCAAAGTCGTCACGATCGGTTTCTCGCTGGGCGGCTCAGTGGTCCTGCGGCAGGCCGCGCTGGGCACGCCGCCGGACGCGGTGATCGCGGTGAGCAGCCCGGCCCGCTGGTGGGTGCGCGACACACCCGCGATGCGCCGGGTGCACTGGCTGCTGGAACAGCCGCACGGCCGGCTGAGCGCGCGGCTGCTGGGCGTCCGCCTGGCCCCGCCCTGGAGCAAGGTTCCGATCTCGCCGATCGAGCTGGTCCGGCGCATCCCGGTGCCGCAGCTGATCGTGCACGGCGAGCAGGACCACTACTTCCCGGTGGCCGACGCAGTCGCGCTCAGCGAAGCAGGTGGCGGCGAGTTGTGGCTGGAAGCGGGCATGCGGCACGCCGAGAGCGCGACCAACCCGGATTTGGTGGACCGCATCTCCCGCTGGGCGGCCGATACAGTGGGCCCACCCGATCGTGGCGGTTGCTAGCGCTCCGCCGACCAATCCTGCCCCGACCAGAACGGATCGCTCGGTGAAGAAGCTCGTCATCGCCCTCGTCATCATCGCGGGCCTGCTGGTGGGCGCCGACTTCGGCGCCGCCGCCATCGCCGAGCACCAGGTGTCCCAGAAGGTCGCCGAGCAGCTGAAGCTGCGCGAGAACCCCGAGGTACGGATCAACGGCTTCCCGTTCCTCACCCAGGTCATCGCCGGCGACTACCGCGACGTGCAGCTGGTGGCCGACTCGGTGCAGGTGGGCCCGTTCAACGAGGTCGGCATCGAGGCCGACCTGCACGGGGCGAAGGTGTCCACCTCCGAGCTGATCTCCGGCACCGCCGACCACTTCACGGTGGACGAGCTGGTCGGCCGGGTGAAGCTCAAGGCCTCCGACGTGGCCCGGTTGATCGACATCCAGGACCTCACCATCAACCCGGCGGCCAAGGACGCGCTGGCCGACGACGACGGCAACCTCAGCGCGGCCGACGAGCAGCTCGCTGCGGGTGACGACCACACCAAGGCGGTCGTGCAGCTCGACGGCACCGTGAACATCGCCGGGTCCGAGAACAAGGTACGGGTCATCGCGGTGCTGTCGCTGGTCAACAGCAAGATGCAGATCGAGCCGCGCAAGCTCGACCTGAGCAACAGCACCTTCGGCACGATCGAACTGCCGTCGATCATCGAGGAGTCGGTGCTCGAGCAGTTCAGCACCACGCTCGACCCGGGCATGCTGCCGTTCGAGGTCAGGCCCACCGCGGTCCGCGCCGAGCGCGGCGCGCTGGTCGTCGAGGGCATCGCCGACAATGTCACGATCAGCAGCAACGGGGTGACCACCGGGTGAGCCCGGGCGTCTGGGCGCTGCTGATCGCCGTGGTCGCGGCGCTGCTGATCGGCGCGGTGTGGCGGCCCCAGCAGGGCAAGGTCCGCGAGAGGACCGGTGAGGAGAACGTGACCGACCGCCTTCCCGAGGCGCTGAAGCAGCGGCTCGCCGACGCCCCGGACGACGACGCGAAGGTGACGCTGCTGCAGCTGTCGACGACCTTCTGCGCCCCGTGCCGCCACACCCGAGTCCTGCTGGCCGACTTCGCCCAGCGCACCGGGGGTGTCCGCCACGTGGAGGTCGACCTCACCGACCACCCGGAGTGGTCCACGCCCCTGCGCGTCCACACCACCCCCACCACCCTCGTCCTCAACGTCGCGGGCCGAGAGCTCTTCCGCATCAGCGGAGTCCCCCGCCGCGACAACCTCGCCACGGCCCTGGCACCCCACCTCGCCTAACGTGAATCACAGTTTCAATTGAAACTGTGATCCGGCGTGCCTGGGATTTACAGTTTCAATTGAAACTGCACCTCCGTGTCTCACCCTGTGAACAGCCTTCCCGCCGATCGGCCCAGCCGGTAGCCTCCGTCCTGTGCATGTACTGCTGACCCGAAGGCGCGCGGTTGATCTGTGCCGCGTGGGTAGCAGCCTGTGTTGCGGGCACTGACCGGGCGGTAGTACACATCTGCACCCCCTCGCACGGCTGTGTCGTGACGAAATGGTGCGCGTATCCCACCGCCTGACGGACTCGGCAGCCGAAGTCCACAGTCAGGAGGCCCCATGTCCGCCGCAACGCTCGATCCGCGTGGCGTCCGCTTCACCGCAGCGGTGACCAGCGGAATCCTCGCGCTCGGCCTGATCACCACCAGCTGGCGAGTGCTGGCCGCCCAGACGGTGCTGTTCGGTATGTGCGCGTTCATCGGGATGCGACTCAACCCGTGGGGCTTCGTGTACCGGCAGACGGTCCAACCGCGACTCGAGCCGATCGAACCGGCCGAGCGCGAAGAACCCGAGCCGGTGCGCTTCTCCCAGGGCGTCGGGTTCGCGTTCGCCCTGGTCGCCATGGTCGGTTACGCGACCGGGTTGACCACTTTGGGCCTCGTCGCGAACGCGTTCGCCTTGGTCGCCGCGTTGCTCAACGCGGTGTTCGGTTACTGCCTCGGTTGCCAGATGTACCTGGTGCTCCGGCGTTTTGTGCCTGCCGGAGCGTCCACTTCAGACACCCGCTGACCACCGAAGATCAACGAAGGAGTCGCTCGATGAGCCGCGCAGAGGTCCTGGTTTCCACCGAGTGGGCCGAACAGAACCTGAACACCGCCGGCGTGGTGTTCGCCGAGGTGGACGAGGACACCACCGCGTACGACGGCGGCCACATCCCCGGCGCCGTCAAGCTGGACTGGAAGAACGAGCTCCAGGACCACGTGCGCCGGGACTTCGTCGACCGCGAGGGCTTCCAGAAGCTGCTGTCCGCCAAGGGCATCGGCAACGACGACACCGTGATCCTCTACGGCGGCAACAACAACTGGTTCGCCGCCTACGCCTACTGGTACTTCAAGCTCTACGGGCACGGCGACGTCAAGCTGCTCGACGGTGGCCGCAAGAAGTGGGAGCTCGACGGCCGCGAGCTCACCAAGGACGAGCCGAACCGCGCCGCCACCACCTACCAGGCGCAGGAGCCGGACACCTCGATCCGCGCGTTCCGCGACGAGGTCGTCGACGCGATCGGCAACAAGAACCTGGTCGACGTGCGCTCCCCCGACGAGTTCGCGGGCAAGCTGCTCGCCCCGGCCCACCTGCCGCAGGAGTCGGCACAGCGCGCCGGGCACATCCCGTCGGCGATCAACGTCCCGTGGAGCAAGGCCGCGAACGAGGACGGGACCTTCAAGTCCGACGAGGAGCTGAAGGACATCTACGGCGAGGCCGGTCTGGACACCTCGAAGGACACCATCGCCTACTGCCGCATCGGCGAGCGCTCCTCGCACACCTGGTTCGTCCTGCGCGAGCTGCTCGGCAACACCAACGTCAAGAACTACGACGGCTCGTGGACCGAGTACGGCTCGCTGGTCGGCGTCCCGATCGAAAACCCGGCCGAAGCCGCCAAGAACTGAAGTCTTCCATCGGAGCGAAGGAGAGTTGACCATGAGCGGATGCGGAGCCCCGCAGCAGTCGGCGACGGCGGTCGCCGAGGGCACCGACCAGGTCGTCGTGGCCGGAAAGGTGCGAGCCGGAGACCAGCCGGTCGGCGGAGCGTTCGTCCGCCTCCTGGACTCCTCCGGCGAGTTCACCGCGGAGGTCGTCTCCTCCGAGAAGGGCGACTTCCGCTTCTACGCCGCCCCCGGCGACTGGACGGTGCGAGCCCTGCACCGCGAGGGCAGGGGCCAGTCCGAGGTCACCACCGCGGGCCCCGGCGTCCACGCGGTGGACATCGCCGTCGCCTGACGGAGCGATCTTCTCGAGGTGAAGGGCACCTTTGACCGGCTTAGTCGGTCGGAGGTGCCCTTCACCGTTCAGCGCTTGGCGCGGAGGAGGGCGAAGGCTCGTTCGTCGCGGTCCTGGGCGCTGGGGTTGGAGTCCTCCTGGCAGCCGACCGTGGTGAAGTCGACCACTTCCCAGCCGGTGCGGTCGAAGAGCCGGCGCAGCCCGGCCTCGCTGAAGATCCAGAAGTTGGTCGCGTCGTTGTTCGCCTCGGTCGGGTCCAGCAGGTAGGCCACCGGCTGCTGCTGGATGCGGGTGCCGTCCGGGGTGACCTGCGCGATCCGGGTCGAGACGAAGCACAGGTCCGCGCGTTCGGCCAGCTGCTCGAGCACGAAGTACGGGTTCTTCAGGTGGTAGAGCAGCCCGAGGAAGAACACCGCGCCGTAGTGCTCGGCGGGCAGCTCGAACTGCGAGTCCAGGTCGATCTCGTGCACCTGGACCTTCGAGTCCAGCTCGGTCACCAGCCGCCGCGCGCCGCGCAGACCGTTGAAGTTGGTCGGCGCGTTGTCGATCACATCGACCTGGCAGCCCAGCTCGTCCTCCAGGAAGAACCCGAAGTCGCCGTCGGCCGCGCCGATGTCGGCGATCCTGGTGCCCGCGATCTGGTCGAACACCTGCCGCTGCGGCCCGCTGAGCAGCGCATCCAGGTGGAAGATGTTGGCCATCGTGTCGTACGGGTACCAGCCGAAGTCGCTGGGCGCGATCGCGTCCTTGCGCGCCAGCAGGTCTTCGCGGAAGGCCAGCGCCCGCTCGCGCAACGTCTCGAAGTCCATGTGATTCCCGTCCTGGCCGTCGGTGCGCGCCAGATCATGCCCGACGCCACACTCCGCCGGGCGCACTTGGTGGTTATTCTTTGCCCGTGGAACTTATCGACTTCCTGCACTACGGCCTCGTCACCCTCGTCGGCCTCGCCGCCGCGGCAACCATCTGGTTCGCCTGCTACATGCTGTACCGCCTGTACAGCGACTGATCCGGGGCCACCGGTACCCTTCCCACCGTGACTGCAACGCCCAACGAACCGCAGCCCGGCAGCGGGGACGCCGCGGTCGCCGCAGCTGCCGAGCGCGCCAAGCTCACCGCGCACCGCAACGTGCCGGAGTTCGAGGACCTGCCCGGCCCCGGCGACACGGCCAACCTGCGCCTGGGCCCGTCCCTGGACGACGCCTGCCTGGCGCTGCTGCCGATCGTCGGCGTGTGGCGCGGTGAGGGCGAGGCCGCGCACCCGTCGATCGACGAGACCTACCGGTTCATCCAGCAGGTCACGATCGCGCACGACGGGCGCCCGTTCCTGACCTACGAGAGCCGCGCGTGGCGGCTCGACGGGGAGGGCGGCTCGGTCGTCGCTCCGGCGTTCCGGGAGACCGGCTTCTTCCGCCCGCAGCCGGACGACACCATCGAGCTGCTGATCCTGCACGAGACCGGCGTCGCGGAGATGTTCTTCGGCAAGCCGACGGCCCAGACGACCTGGCAGTTCGGCACCGATGCGGTCCTGCGCACCCCGACCAGCGAGGACGTCACCGCGGCCAGCCGGCTTTACGGCGTGGTCGACGGTGCGCTGGCCTACGTCGAGGAGCGCGCGACCTCCGAGCACGAGCTCCAGCCCCGGCTGTCCGCCAAGCTGGACCGCATCGTCGGCTGATCCGCGAAGTTTCGACACGGCCCCCGCTGCACACCCGCAGCGGGGGCCGTCGTCTTTTCGCCTGTCGTTGTCGGCCCCCTGCACTAATTTCTCGGGCAACGACAACGACAAGGGGAGAACCCGATGCCCAACAAACTCAGCGGTGAGCGCGCGGACATCCTGGAGCTGCTGCGGACCCACCGCGGGTTCCTCCGGCACACGGTGCAGAACCTGACCGAGGAGCAGCTGCGGTCGCGACCGACCGCGAGCGAGCTCTGCCTCGGCGGTCTGATCAAGCACATCACGGACGTCGAGCAGGGCTGGGCCGACTTCATCCGCAACGGCCGCAAGGTCGAGTCCTACGACGAGGCCTTCTTCGCCGAGCACGCGGCGAGCTTCGTGCTGACCGACGAGGACACGCTGGACTCGCTGCTGGCCGGCTACGCGGAGGCCACACGGCGCATCGACGAGATCATCGAGACCGTGCCGGACTTCGACCTGTCCCACGAGCTGCCGGACGCGCCGTGGGAGAAGGAGAAGGGCAAGCGCTGGACGATCCGCATGGCGCTGCTGCACGTCGCCGCCGAGATCGCCCAGCACGCGGGCCACGCGGACATCATCCGCGAAACGATCGACGGCCAGAAGACCATGGGCTGACCGTCCGGGTCGTGAGTGCGAAAGCCGGTTGCAGCCGGTTTTCGCACTCACGACCAGGTCAGTAGTTGGACTCGTAGAGGCTGGTGATCTCGGCGTGGAGGTCGGGGTCCGCCTTGATCGCCGTGCCGTTGATCGTGTGGACCTGGGTGACCAGGCGGACGCTGGAGCACAGCCACACGCCGTCCGCCTCGAACAGCGCCGAGGTCGGGAACTTCGCCACCTCGGTCTTCCAGCCGGCCCGCTCAGCGGCCCGGAACAGCGCACCCTGCGTGGTGCCCTTGAGGATTCCGGAGCTCGGCGGGGTGGTCAGCAGGGTCCGCCCCTGGGCGATCACCACCGTGGAGGTCGGGCCCTCCAGCACCGAGTCGTCGGTCGCGGTGAAGATGACCTCGTCCGCGCCCCGCGACTCCGCCTCCCGCATCGCGGCCATGTTCACCGCGTACGACAGGGTCTTCGCGGACAGCAGCAGCCAGGGCGCGCGGTCCATCAGGTCCGGCGCGAAGCCGCGCTCCAGCATCACGGCCGAGATGCCGTCGCGGCGCTTGCGCAGGGTGTCCGGGCTGACCTGCATGCCCATCGCGAAGCCGTGCGGCGTGCCGTCGCCGCCGTCGATGCCGCGGGTGCACACCAGCTTCAGAGCCATCTCCGGGTCGGTGTCCCACGGCCAGTTGTCGATCACTGCCTGGACCGCTCGCTCCCAGGCGGCGCGCTCGGGCAGCTGCATCTGCAGCAGCCCGGCGGACCGCTCCAGCCGGTCGAGGTGCGGGCCGATCTCCCGCGGCTGCCGCCCGGCGACGAGGATCGTCTCGAAGATCCCGTCGCCGCGCGTCACCCCCAGGTCGTCGGCGCGGAACAGCGGAGCCTCGGGGTCGACGATCGTCCCGTCCAAAAGTGCCAGTACGCGCATACCGGAAGGGTAGAACCTCGAACACCCGGATTCGGGACGGGCCGCGCGCGCGTCCGGCGGTGAGTGCTGCGGAGTTACGATCGGAGGTGCCGACCGGAAGCGCGCCGAGCACAGGAGCGGGCATTGAGCGACCAGGGATCGCTGCGCAGCACCTTGCACCAGCGTGGCATGCGGATGACGCCGCAGCGCCAGCTCGTGCTGGACGCCGTGCGCGGACTCGGCCACGCCACACCGGAGCAGGTCTGCCGCGAAGTGCAGGGCACCGCGTCGACGGTCAACATCACCACCGTCTACCGCGCGCTCGACCTGCTCGAGGAGCTCGGGCTGGTGCGGCACACGCACCTCGGGCACGGCGCCCCGACCTACTCCGTCGGGGAGCACGAGCACGTCCACCTCGCCTGCCACCGCTGCGGCGAGATCGACGAGGTGCCGACCGAGACGCTCGACGCGCTGGCCGAGCAGCTGCGCCGCGAGCGCGGCTTCGAACTGGACGCCACCCACCTCGCGCTGTCCGGCTTGTGCCGGAAATGCCGCGCGGCCGAGGTGGGTTGATGTTCCGCACGCCCCGATCGCCGGGCATCCAGCAACACACCGAGGAGCACTGATGAGTTCACCCCTGCTGAACCTGCCGGGTGCGGTACCCGCACCCGACGACGCGGTGGACGCGGGTGTGCCCTGGCACTTCGGCGACCCGTTCGCCGAGCAGCGCTCCGCCAGCCGCGCAGCGGTGCTGGTGGACCGCTCACACCGGCAGGTGATCGCGGTGCCCGGCGAGGACCGGTTGAGCTGGCTGCACCTGGTGCTCTCGCAGCACCTGACCGAGCTGCCGGACGGGCAGGGCACCGAGGCGCTGATCCTGGACAGCCACGGCCGGGTGGACTGCCACCTGCTGGTCGCCCACCACGAGGGCGTGGTGTACCTGGACTCCGATGCCGGCGCGCAGGCGACCAGTGCGCTGCCGACCATGGGTGTCGACGGCAAGCAGACCCTGCCGGAGTACCTGGAAGCGATGCGCTTCTGGTCCAAAGTGGAGCCTCGGGACGCCACCGAGGAGTTCGCGGTGCTCACCGCGGTCGGTCCGGACGCGGGCGGCATCCTCGCCCAGTTCGCGCCGGTGCCGTCCCAGCCGTACGAGGTGAAACCGCTGCCCGGCGGCGGTTTCGCGCGCAACGTGCCGTTCCGCTCGCTGCCGACGATCGACCTCGTGGTGCCGCGCGCCTCGCTGGTCGAGTGGTGGACGAAGCTGACCGACGCCGGCATCCGCCCCTCCGGCACGCTCGCCTTCGAGGCGCTGCGGGTGGAGGCGCTGCGCCCGCGCGTCGGCCTGGACACCGACGACCGCGCGATCCCGCACGAGCTGGGTTGGGTGCACGTGGCGGCGCACGTGGCCAAGGGCTGCTACCGCGGCCAGGAAACCGTGGCCAAGGTGCACAACGTCGGCAAGCCGCCGCGTCGAATGGTGCTGCTGCACCTGGACGGCTCGGTGGAGGTCCAGCCGGAGACCGGTGATCCGGTGTGGCTCGGCGACCGCAAGGTCGGCCGGGTCGGCAGCGTCGTGCAGCACCACGAGCTCGGTCCGGTGGCGCTGGCGCTGCTCAAGCGCTCGGCGCCGGTGGACGGCGAGCTCGTCGCCGGGGATCCGGAGGAGGACCGGGCGGTGGCCGCTGCGGTGGATCCGGACTCGGTGCCGCCGGACAGCGGGGAGCCGCCGGGGCGGGTCGCCGCGGAACGGTTGCGCGGCCGTTAGTTCCAGATAGCGATCGATTCCGCACTGCTTTCGAAACGACATCACCCGATTTGTTGGCGAGGTCCGTCGAATTGCCGGAGGATGGCCACGTGATCGAAGTCCGCCCGGGTGGTCGGCGCCGCATCGACAGGGTTCTGTCCCCGGACTACACCAGTGGAATCGAAGGCCGCGCGCTGAGCGAAGTGCGCGAGCTGCGGGACGAGGCGGCGCAGGAGGAGACCGACCTCTCGTACCTGCGCCGCGTGTTGCACGTGCGGATCGACATCGTGCGCGCAGAGCAGCGGAGGCGGAACGAGGACGGTTCGACGTCGGTCGTCGATCAGTTGGTGAACATTCTGTCCGACAACGCAGTTGGTCCGGCGGCCGGTTCCGGCCGCTACCAGACCACCGAGCCGTCGCGGGCGGAGGCGCACCGCAGGCACGTCGAGGCGTTGGTCTCCGACGTCGATCTCTCGAACGTCACGTCGCTGTCGGAGGCGAAGCTGGACCAGGCCCTCAAGGCCTACACCGGTGAGGAGGACTCGGTGTCCCAGCGCCGCCGCGAGGTGCAGGACGTGGTCGACCGGCTGAACGCCGAGATCGCGCGCCGCTACCGCGAAGGCGCCGCGTCGGTGGACGACCGGCTGGCGGAGGAGCGCGACCGGCACTGACCATTCCCCGTTCGTCGCGTTTGTCCGAAGTGGACTCCGCGATCGGTTGAACGCGCGTTGATCTCTCACTGATCGCACCCCTTCCCCAGTGGACGCTGTTCGAGTTACGCTCAGATTCTGGAACTTATCTCCCAGATGTTGGGATGGACCATGAGCGCGCAATCGGACACCTACACCCACGGGCACCACGAGAGCGTCCTGCGGTCGCACCGCTGGCGGACCGCCGAGAACTCCGCCGCGTACCTGATCCCGCGCCTGCGACCGGGTGTCAGCGTGCTCGACATCGGCTGCGGTCCGGGCACCATCACGCACGACTTCGCCGCCCTGGTCGCTCCCGGCCCGGTGCTCGGCGTGGACAACGTCGACGATCCACTGGAGATCGCCCGCGCCGGATCGGCCGAGCGCGGACTGGACAACATCACCTTCACCAACGCCGACGTCTACGGCCTGCCCTACGCCGACGACTCCTTCGACGTCGTGCACGCGCACCAGGTCCTGCAGCACCTGACCGACCCGGTCGCCGCGCTGCGCGAGATGCGCCGCGTGTGCCACCCCGGCGGCGTGGTCGCGGTCCGCGACGAGGACTACGGCGGCATGCGGTGGTCTCCGGACAACCCCGGCCTGGACCGCTGGTTGACGCTCTACCGCAACGTCGCACGCCGCAACGAGGCTTACCCGGACGGCGGCAAGTACCTGAAGTCCTGGGCGCAGCAGGCGGGCTTTAGCGACATCACGTGCACGGCGACGGCGTGGTGCTTCGCGACGCCCGACGAGCGCGCGTGGTGGGGCAACCTGTGGGCAGACCGCATCCGCCGCTCGTCCTTCGCCGAGCAGGCCCTGAGCTACGGCCTGACGACCCGCGAAGAGCTGGAAGACCTGGCAACGGCCTGGCACTCCTGGATCGACGCCGAAGACGCCTGGTTCGCAGTCCTCAACGGCGAGATCATCTGCCGCCCCTGAACCTCTGGTTCCGGCCCTGGGCGGTCAGTTGTGGCGTTCGCGGGAGGCGAACTCCGACCAGAAGTCGCGGAGGGACTCGTAGCGGGTCGCCACTTCTTCCGCGTCTTCGGCTTCCATCGCGTCGACGATCGCGTGGACGTCCTCCGCCGAGGTGTCGGCTTCCAGGTCGCTGGTGGTCATCAGCTGCACCAGGCCGCCGTAGTCCAGCTCGACCGCCGAGTGCGGGTGGAAGCGCTCAAGCCAGCGGCCCGTCTCGCGCAGGATCCGCGTCGGGCCTTCCTCACCGATCGACTTGCGGCCGATCGAGTGCGCCCGCGCCACCCGGCGGCGGGCATCGGCCATCGCCACCCGCCAGCACACGCGACGGCGGTCCGGCTCGGTGAACACGCACCGCTCCTCCGGATCCACCAGGACGAACCAGGGCAGCGGCACGGTCCAGGTCGACGACAGCACGTGCACGGCGCCGTCCGCCAGCTCGCTGACGATCGCGCTGGCGCGCGACTTGGCCTTCTCCTCCGGCACCGCCAGCGCCGCCATGCGCAGCGGGAGCTCCGAATCGCCCAGGAACCCGACCAACGCCGCCGCGGACCGGCCGCGCAGATCCAGGGGGCACACCAGCGGCGCCGGGCCGACCGTGGCCGCCGGCGCGCTCGGCACTTCCTTCGGATCGAGCACCAGCACGTCGCCGACGCCCTGCACGGCACCGTCGGCGGTCTCACCGGGAAGCAGTCGGGGCGGGGCGGCGAGCTGGCTTCGCAGCCAGACGTCCTGCTCCCGCAGACCCGCGTCGAACGGGTCGACCGGACCCCGCTCGACCGCCGCCGCCAACTCCTCGCGGAGCGGTGCGTCGAAGGACGTCAAGGGCTCGTACACCCTCAGGTAGGCGACGAACGGCTCAGGCACAGCAGCATCGTGCCAGACCGCCCGAACGGGCCCGCCGCCGACTCGCGGACGTCGGAAAACGCCAAGGAGTGCGACGTCACCCAAGACACGGCCACTCAGACAAGGCACCACGTCGCATTCAACCGCCTCGACACGGTACGGTAGTTACAGGAAAAGTTGTCGAGATCATGCGGGGCCGACTTTCCCCTGTCCGCCCCGCACACCCTGTGCGAGGGGGTCGAGCCATGGGGCGCGGCCGGGCTAAGGCCAAGCAGACGAAGGTGGCCCGCGAGCTGAAGTACAGTTCCCCGTCCATGGACATAGAGGCGTTGCAGCGAGAGCTGTCCACCTCTGAGTCCGGCGAGTGGTCCAGTGAGGACCGCGATGACTCGCACGACGATGGGTACGACGACTACGACTACAGCCGACGCTGAAGCACATCCCACCGAAAACAGCGGCTGAACGCTGCTCGGTGGCGCGCTGCGTCGCAAGTCGCTCGTCGTACCCGATGAGTGGGAATTGACGAACTCGCAGAGTCCCACATAGGAGGAACTCACCTGAGTGGCGTCGCCGGGACACCGGTGACGCCACTCACTTGCGTAAGCCTCCATGTGGAAAACAAGCAGCCGAGCGGTACACCACCGCTCGGCTAGCTGCGTTGGCCGGGTTTCCGAAACCGACGCAGCTGGGTGGGGTTCCACCACCCGCACCGCCACGCGAGCTGAACCTGGAACTCCGCGAGAAAGAGCCGACGTGCGGCGGCCGCCTCTCGGCGGATGGCGCTACGAGGCTCCAGCCGGACTGGTATTCCTCGCAGGCGATAGTTGGGGCCCGGGGGCTCGCGCGCACGTCGGCGCTTGGTTCAACGAGCAGGTGGCACCGCGGATTCCCGGTCTGGCGGGTGAATGCGAAACGCGGCCCCCGGACGGATCCGGGGGCCGCGTTCACAGTGGCTCAGAAGCGCGGGTGGTTGCCGCGGAGGACGACTCGGTCCTCTTCGGCCGCGTCCTCGACCGCGGGCTGCTTGGAGATCTCGCCGAGGACCCACGCCGGGACGTGGCGGGCCGTGAGCACCGCGAGGGCGCGGTCCACGTCTTCGGCGGTCACCACGGCGACCATGCCGATGCCCATGTTGAAGGTGCGCTCCATCTCCTCGGCCTCGACGCGGCCGCGCTGGGCGATCATCCGGAACACCGGCGCCGGCGTCCAGCTGCCGCGGTCCAGCACCGCGGTCAGACCGGACGGGATCACCCGCGCCAGGTTCTCCGCCAGACCGCCGCCGGTGACGTGCGCGAAGGTCCGGACGCCCGCCTCGGCGGCCAGCGCCAGGCAGTCCTTGGCGTAGATCCGGGTCGGCTCCAGCATCTCCTCGCCGAGGGTGCGGCCGAACTCCTCGACGTGGCCCTCCAACGGCATCCGGGCGATGTCCAGCAGCACGTGCCGGGCAAGCGAGTAGCCGTTGGAGTGCAGGCCGGAGGAGCCCATCGCGATCACCACGTCGCCAGGGCGCACCTTGTCGCCGCTGAGCATCGCGTCCGCGTCGACCACGCCGACGCCGGTCGCGGAGATGTCGTACTCGCCGGGCGCCATCATGCCGGGGTGCTCGGCGGTCTCGCCGCCCAGCAGCGCGCAGCCGGCCTGCACGCAGCCCTCCGAGATGCCCTTGACCAGCTCGGCGATCCGGTCCGGCACGACCTTGCCGACCGCGATGTAGTCCTGCAGGAACAGCGGTTCCGCACCGCACACCACCAGGTCGTCGACGACCATCGCGACCAGGTCGATGCCGACGGTGTCGTGCTTGTCCACCGCCTGCGCGACGGCGAGCTTGGTGCCCACGCCGTCGGTGGAGGAGGCCAGCACGGGTTCCTTCCAGCGGTCGAGCTTGAGCTGGAACAGACCGGCGAAGCCGCCGAGCGAACCGAGCACCTCGGGCCGGGTGGCGCGCTTGGCCCACGGGCGCATCTTCTCGACCGCCTCGTCCCCGGCCTCGATGCTCACCCCCGCGGCGGCGTAGGTGGCTTTCGGGCTCTCGGGCTGAGCAGACCCTGCGAGCAGGTCTTCGGACACGACTGGCTCCACATTCTGGTGCGGTTTTCGATTCGCCGGACGGGCAGTGCGCAGCACAGACCACGCTACGCGCCGGCGGCGAATCAGGGTTGGCTTTGCGGGCGGCTCAGGGCCGCTGCAGCGCTTCTTCGGCGCCGTAACCGGTCGGCAGCACCGGCTCGGCCGGCCCCGCCACGCCCCGTTCGGGCTTGCCCTCCAGCACGTACTTCCCGAGCTTGGCGTCGTCCGGCAGCGGGATCGGGTACTCGCCGTCGAAGCAGGCCGCGCACAACCGGGTGCGTGGCTGTTCGGTCGCCGCGACCAGGCTGTCCAGCGACACGTAGCCGAGGCTGTCCGCGCCGATGGAGCGACGCACCCCGTCGGTGTCCAGGCCGTTGGCGATCAGCTCGGCGCGGGAGGCGAAGTCGATGCCGTAGAAGCACGGCCACTTCACCGGCGGCGAGGCGATCCGCACGTGCACCTCGATGGCACCGGCTTCGCGCAGCATCCGGACCAGGGCGCGCTGGGTGTTGCCGCGCACCACCGAGTCGTCCACGACGACCAGGCGCTTGCCGCGGATGACGTCGCGCAGCGGGTTGAGCTTGAGCCGGATGCCGAGCTGGCGGATGGTCTGCGACGGCTGGATGAAGGTCCGGCCGACGTAGGAGTTCTTGACCAGGCCCTGGCCGTAGGGGATGCCGGAGGCCTGGGCGTAGCCGATCGCGGCGGGCGTGCCCGACTCCGGTACCGGGATCACCATGTCGGCGTCCACCGGGAACTCCTTGGCCAGCCGGCGCCCGATCTCCACGCGGGCGCCGTTGACCGAACGACCGGAGATGCTGGTGTCCGGGCGGGCCAGGTAGACGTACTCGAAGATGCAGCCCTTGGGCTTGGGGCTGGCGAAGTGCTGCGAGCGCAGGCCGTCGCCGTCGATCGCCAGCAGCTCGCCGGGCTCGACCTCGCGGACGAACGACGCGCCGACGATGTCCAGGGCGGCCGTCTCGCTGGCCACCACCCAGCCGCGCTCCAGGCGACCGAGCACCAGCGGGCGCACGCCGTGGGGGTCGCGCACCGCGTAGAGGGTCTCCTCGTCGCAGAAGACCATCGAGAACGCGCCGCTGAGCGTCGGGAACAGCTCCATCGCCGCCTGCTCGATGCCCAGGTCCGCAGCGCGCGCCGCGAGCAGCCCGGTGACCAGGTCGGAGTCGGTGGTGGCGCCGTCGCAGCCGTTGGCCGGGGACGAGCTGTTGCCCGTCACCGTGTCCACGCCCGCGGCGACGACGCGCTCGCGCAGCTCACCGGTGTTGACCAGGTTGCCGTTGTGGCCGAGCGCCAGGCTGGTTCCCGCGGCCGTGGTGCGGAAGGTCGGCTGGGCGTTCTCCCAGGTACCACCGCCGGTCGTGGAGTACCGGGCGTGACCGACCGCGACGTGGCCGCGCAGCGACGCCAGGGTCTGCTCGGTGAACACCTGGCTGACCAGCCCAATGTCCTTGTAGACGAGCACCTGCGAGCCGTCCCCGACGGCGATGCCTGCGGCCTCCTGCCCGCGGTGCTGGAGGGCGTAGAGCCCGTAGAAGCTGAGCTTGGCGACCTCTTCGCCGGGAGCCCACACGCCGAAGACGCCGCATTCCTCGCGGGGGACGTCTCGTTCGAGGGGATCGACGGCGGGGTTGGCGAGGTCCGCGTGCGTGCTTGCATTAGCCGGTTCGGGCCGGTCGGTGACCACCGAGCACTCCCTGGAGGACGAAGCCGGAGTTACACCTCAGTGTAAGGCGATCGTGTCAACGAATTCGCCCCCGGCCCATTGAGCCTGGTCACAACACCTCTGCTTGTCCATTTGGTCCACGTGGTCCACCGCGATCGCCGCAGGCAACGGCCACATCACGACCACAAACCCGAGACGAAATCGGCCCCCGGAGGCGCTTGTCCCGCCAGCCGAGGGCCTTGATCGGAAGCAGAGGTTCCGACCCATGGACCAGAGAGTCCAGGCCCGCGTAAACCTGGTCGACATCCAGAGCTGCCCGGTGGCCGCCGAGTGCGCCCCCTGCGGCACCACCGACCCGTCCACGCTGGCCGTCTCCACCATTGACGCCCGTATCGGGGTGGCGTGTCTGACCCTGTGCAGCCAGTGCACGGACGCCGGGAAGCTGCCGAGGATCTACTACCCGCAGGCAGCCCGGATGGTGCTCGATCACTGCGGACACCTCGGAATCGACCTGGACCAGATGGCCGGCCTCCTGCAATCGGAGGTGGACCAGTGACGTTCACCGAGGCTGACCAGCAGTTCCTGACGTGTGAACGGCCCCGCATACGGGGGCCGTTTCGTGTCCGGGGCCGTAACAGACCGCCGTAGCAGAGGACGTTGCAGACCGCCGCCGTTGCAAACCCTGTAACAGACCCCCTGTCACAGAGCTCTGCCAGCGAAAACACACCTCGTTGCAGAGGTCTGTTACGGCTCCGGGGAACACGCGGTTCTTGCTCCCTAGTCGGGGTTTCGGCACCACGGCCACAGGCCTGACCCCCGTTACACAGATGAACAGACCGGCCGCTGTCTGGCTTCGGACCGAGAACGCGGCCCTGTTCCGCATCCTGACTGGCAGTCTGTGATGCACGGCGGACTAGCTCGTCGGCTGGACCCCTACAGCTGCCTCGGAACCCGAAGGGGCACCGAACCTGGACTTGTGGGACATGCGTCGAGAAAGGCCGCGGCCCGGAGGCTACGCTCTTGTCTGGATCGAATCACTCAGCTTCACGCCTGAAATCGGGCCGTCGTATAACTCCCGGCGGCCCGTTTAACATCAGTGATCACTAACCACCTAGTTCGTTGAAGGTTTGCTGGTATTGATCGGCGGTCAGTCCGTGGCGTGCTTGCCATGCAGGACCTGAACGTTGCTCCCAGATCGCGGCGTAGCGGTCTCGACTATTCCCGTAGCCGCTCACATCTACGAGCCGGAATCCTTG
>NZ_JBSFBZ010000055.1:0-30511 GCF_053593195.1 Saccharopolyspora sp. NPDC002376 | reverse complement strand
CTTGACCAACTAGTTCGTTGAAGGTTTGCTGGTATTGATCGGCGGTCATTCCATGGCGTGCCTGCCATGCAGGACCTGAACTTTGCTCCCAGATCGCAGCGTAGCGGTCTTGACCGTTTACCTCGTAGCCGCTGATATTGACGAGCCGGAATCCTTGACCAACTAGTTCGTTGAAGGTTTGCTGGTATTGATCGGCGGTCATTCCATGGCGTGCCTGCCATGCAGGACCTGAACTTTGCTCCCAGATCGCGGCGTAGCGGTCTTGACCGTTTACCTCGTAGCCGCTCACATCCAAAAGCCTCATAGCAACCCCCAGTCTTTGATTAATCGGATACCCCCGAAAAAGGCAAGGGTGCCTCCAAGCTACCCATGCCCAACTAAGAGCAAACGTCACGGGCTACCAGGGTTGGGTCGAGTACCTCGAACTCGTCGACGTCGATCTGTGTCGAACATTCAGCCTTCTCATAACGCGGCGCCTGAGCAGCAGGAACGAACCGCGAACGCGCGCACGCGGGTCTTGAAAGCGGGCGGCAACGTGCTTGTCTCGTCGATCGAGCTTGCCCAAACATGAGGGCTGCCTTGTGGACCATGTGTGGACCACGAAGTAAGCGACATCCGCAAAACGAGCACGTGGAGGAGGAGTGCGAACGCCTGCGGGCGCTGTTCTTCCAGGTCATGGACACCCGGGCGTACTACGGTCAAGCGGACCATCTCCAGCTTGACCGTCCCCCACTCGCAGGCCCGGCCAAATGATCGGGTGGCCGAGTGGATCAACGGCCAGTTAACCAGATCCGTATCGCGATCGAGGCGAGCCTGAACCCATCGTGGGGGCAGCGGTCTCGCCCCAGGGAGAAACCTGCTCATCGCTGGCGGCGTGGTGGCTGTCTCACCTGCGAGTTCGAAAAGTTCACGGTGCGTCGTGCCCAAGTGACGCGATGTCGATCGGCTAGCCGTCGACTCGGACCAGCGGGAGCCACTGGGAGACGTCGGCGCGGGTGCCGGACGCGGTGAGGGCGCCGCGGTCGACCGCTTCGGACCAGCTGAGGAGTCCGGTGGCGAGCAGGAGCCAGGTGCGGGCGTCGGTCTCGACGACGTTGGGCGGGGTGCCGCGGGTGTGCCGGGGTCCGGCGATGCACTGCACCGCGGCGAACGGCGGCACCCGGACCTCGACGCTGTTGCCCGGCGCGACCTGCTCCAACGTCCGCAGGCTCAGCCGCACCGCGGCGGCGAGCTCTGGGCGCGCGGGGCGCTGCGCGTCGTCGTCCAGCCAGGACCGCACGGCTGCGACGGCATCGCGCATCTCACCGGGATCAACGGCACGTCGAGTGGCCATGCGACCAGCCTACGAAACCTCCGGCGAAGCCCGTCCCGGTGCGGTGCAGCGCGATTTCGACGTCTGATTTCCATTGAAATTGTGGAAGTTCTCCGCAGCACCCCGAGACCGTCCACAGGCCTCGGCGTGTCAGACGCGGACACGCCGACGTCCGGGACGCCGTTCCGGCCCGGTCCTCCCGTCGCTGGTCCACAGTTTCAATTGAAACTGTGATCCGCCGTGGGTGGGATTTACAGTTTCAATTGAAACTGTGGTTCTGGCGGCGACGGCCGGACCGGCTAGAGCCAGCCGAGCTTGACGGCTTGCATGCCCGCTTGGAAGCGCGTTTCGACGCCGAGGCGCGCGATCAGCTCGCGGACCCTGCGGTGCGCGGTCCGGGCGCTGAAGCCCATCAGCCGGCCGATCGTGTCGTCGGTGGCTCCGGAGGCCAGCAGCGACAGGATCCACCGCTCCTCCTCCGTGGGCTGCATGTCCTCGCCGGACAGGTCCTGGGCGGCGGTGAACGGCGCGGCGAAGCGCCACATGTCGTCGAAGATCCGGCCGAGCGCGGCCAGCATCGCCGAGCTGCGCACCACCACCGCGCTCTGCACCGTGTTGTCGGCGACCGTGAGCGGCATCAGCGCGATCTCGTTGTCCACCATGATCAGCTTGGTCGGCGCCACGTGGATCACGCGCGCCTGCTCGCCCTGCGCGACCAGCTTGGTGGTGATGTCCAGCTGCGGCGGCAGCGCCAGCGCGGACCGGTCGTAGAGCACCTGGTACTGCACGCCTTCGGCGAGCTTGCGGGATTCCAGCGAGTCCAGCGGTCCGGTCGTCACGTACGGCGGCTTGGCCACGCCCTGGACCAGTTGCACGGCGTTGCGCTGCAGCTCGTAAGCAGCCCAACCGACCCGTTTGGCCCCGTGCACGACCTGCAGCACACCGCCGCTGCCGGACTGCGCCCGAGCGGCGCGGGCGACCGAGGCGACCTGCGCCCGCACGGCCCGCTCGGTCAGCGGCTCCGTGGTCGCGGTATCCCTCGCCGGCTCGTCGACCGCGGTCGACTGCGCCAAGTCCTCGGTGTATCCGGGAAGCACGGCACACCCCTCCTCGCGTGCCCGACAGCACCGATTCAGCACCGGTACCGCGATGGACACTGAAAACCCCCGTTGATGGCAACGTATCCACCGGAAACGATCGCTGGAACCGACTTTCGCACGAAGGTGCGCAGCGACCTTGGATTGACCCCGTTCGGCCGCATCCCGGCGTCCCCCGAATGCAGCAGCGGACACGACACGGGCCCTTCCCGATCGTCGTCAGGAAAGGCCCGCGGATCGCATCGCTACCGGATCACAGGTCACCGATCTGCAGCAGGTCGGCGATCGTGTCCGACGGCGCGTCCTGGATCACGCCGCTGGAGGCCTGGCCCTGCAGCCCGGAGACCACGTCGGCCGGGGCCGCGTCCGGGTTGGCCTCCAGGAACAGCGCGCCGACGCCGGCCACGTGCGGGCTGGCCATCGAGGTGCCGCTCATCGTCTCGGTGCCGCCACCCGGGACGGTCGACACGATGTCCACACCGGGCGCGTAGCCCTCGACGGTGGCGCCGAAGTTGGTGAACTCGGCGGAACCGTCGTTCTCGTCGGACGCGGCCGTGGTGAACACACCCTCGGCGCTGGCCGGGGAGGTGTTCTCGGCGTCCTGGCTCTCATTGCCGGCGGCCACCGCGAGGAAGACGCCGCTGTCGACCAGCTTGGTCGCGGCCTCGTCCAGCGCCGGGTCCTTCGGGCCGCCCAGCGACATGTTCGCCACCGACGGGCCGCTGTGGTTCTGCGCGACCCACTCGATGCCGCCCACGACCTGCTCGGTGGTGCCGCTGCCGTCGTCGCCCAGCACGCGGACGCCGACCAGCTTCGCGGCCTTGGCCACGCCGTAGGTCTCGCTGCCGATGGTGCCGGCGACGTGGGTGCCGTGGCCGTGCTTGTCGGTGCCGTCGCCGCCGGTGGCGTCGAAGCCGACCTCAGCGCGATCGCCGAAGTCGGGGTGCGTCGCGTCGATGCCGGTGTCGATGATGTAGGCGGTGACGCCTTCACCGGTGCCCTTGGGGCCGTAGTTGCCGTCCAGCGGCAGATCCGGCTGGTCGAGTCGGTCCAGGCCCCAGGACTCGACGGCCTGGTGCTTGGCCGGCTCGACCTGGATGCGGTAGCTCTGGGAGATGTTCTCGACCTTGGAGCTGGCCCGGACCTTGTCCAGCTGCTCGGGGCTCAGCTTGGCGGAGAACCCGTTGAGCGTCGCGCTGTAGACGTGGCGGGCCTGGACGCCGAGCTCCTCGGCGACGCCCTGGGCGACGATGCCGTCCTTGAGGTTGACGATGTAGACGTCCGAATCATCGGCGCTCGTCGCCTGGGCCTGCGGGTGCAGGAACAGCGGCGCGAGGTCGATCTGCGGCTGTGCGCCGGCGGGAGTCCCGGCGAACACGAGCGCCGCCGCGGCAACGCCTGCCCCGGTGCCGTAGAGCAGCTTCCTCATGTTTCCCCTCCTAGAAATACGCTCGGGTGGGGCCGAGCGAAGGTGTTCCGGTGCGGAACGTAACCAGGGAAAACACTCGAACGGGTGATGTTGGCGATTTGTCGCCACACAATCGTGCGGCGGGGTGAACGAATTCCCATCTCTGCCTGACCGACCGGGAATGAGCAGGCAAAATCGCACCCGCCGCGGTCCGCGACGGGTGTGTGAAAAACTGTTAAAAGCGAGTTCGTCCAGCCGTCCTGCTATTCGGACGGCGCCCCGCTGTATTCACTGCGTGAACGGCTCAACTGCCTTACCGACACGACGGAGTGATCAAGTGGCGGCGACCCAGCGCCGCAGCCGGAGGCGGACCGCCTCCACGTACTCGGGCTCGATCTCGTCGCCGGAGCCGTCGGGGGCGACTCCGTAGGTCATCCCGTAGTGCAAGTACAACGCGCGCTCCTGCGCCAGCGGCAGATCGCCCTTGACCAGATCGACTCGCGGGGCCAGCCGCACGGCCTCCTTGCCCACCGCGACGGTGAGCGTGTCGCCGTCGAAGGCGGCGCCGTCCAGCGGCACGAAGCTCTCGTTCGTCCCGAAGAGTCCAGTTTGGACGGTGACCCAGGCTGGCTGCTCGGTGTCGTCCTCGATGAACAGCTGACCGACGATGCCTATCCGATGACCGGTGGGGTCGAACACCTCGCACCCGAACAACCGCAACGCTTCCCGCTGACCGATCATCGCCGCCTCCCCTCCCCGAACCCTGCCGCCAGTTTCCCCCTGGACCCGTCGCGACGGCACCTCGGAACGGCTGGTCCCCGGGGGACGGTCGGCGGACGCCGGAGCCCGGATGGGACCCTCGGAGGCGCGCTCAGCAGCAGCGGGGCGTCAAGATCAACAGCACGGAGCCCCGATGTCCGACCCGAACCAGCCCGAGCTCGGCCAGCTCGTCCCGCCGATCACCGACGAGATGCGCGAGCACGCCAAGCAGAGCCCCAACAGCTGGCTCTACATCACCGACCCCGGCTACGCGAGCGAAGGCGACGACGTGCCGCCGGAGGGCATCGTGGGCGCCTACCAGATCGACGCCGACGGCGAGATCGACCCGGAGTTCCAGCTCAACGACCGCTACGAGCCCTCCGAGCTGGTCACCGAGCAGCCGGAGCCGACCAACGAGCTGGAGCGGGTGCTGATCGAGATCGCCGAGGGGCGGATGGCCGATTCCGCGCTGCCCGCAGCGGTCCTCGACGCCGAACTGCTGCTCTACGCGCCGGACGAGGAAGACCAGATGCTCTACACCGCGGAGATGTCCGACGGCAGCCAGCTGGTCCCGGCTTGCACCTCGGTGGCGCGGGTGCCGTCCGACTGGCCGGGCGTCCGCAAGGTGCCGGGCAGCGTGCTCCCGGAAATCCTCGGCGGTCTCGCCCTGGGGATCAACCTGCACGAGGCAATCCAGGCCGTGATCCCGCACAGCGTCCTCACCGAGGTTGCAGCCGAACGGTCTTGAGTACCGGGACAACTCCCTGGTCCTGGAGACCGACTTCCACACCGAAGACGGCGTGCTGCGGCTGATCGACTGCATGTCGCCGCACGAGAAGGACCACCTCGCCCAGCCTTGCCTGGTGCGGACCGTGCAGGGCATCTCCGGCGAGGTCGACATCAAGATGCGCTGGGTGGTGCGGTTCGCCTACGGCGACGCGGTGCCGTGGGTGCGGCGGGTGCGGGAGATCGAGCCGGTGCTCGACGAGTTCATCCTCGCGATCGCCGGCCCGCACACCGCCGTGCTGCGCGGCGACGTCCTGCCGCAGCGCGCCGAGCACGAGCTGATCCGCACGGTGCACGCCGGGGAGCAGCTGTCCTGGGTGATGCAGTGGTCCCCGGACGCCGACGACCTTCCCGCGCCGGTTGATCCGGAGGAGGAGGTCCGGCCTGACCGGTCGCGAGGGCGCGTTCCTGGCGTGCTCGTTCTGGCTGGTCGACGCGCTGACCTACATCGGACGCCGGGCGGAGGCCGAGGAACTGTTCGGCGAGCTGGTGGCGCTGGCCAACGACGTGGGCCTGTTCGCGGAGGAGTACGACGCCCAGACCCGCTCCTTCGCGGGCAACTTCCCGCAGGCCTTCAGCCACCTGGCCTTGGTCAACTCGGCGGCCGTTCTCTACGGCGGTCTGACCCGAGCGCAGCGCAGCCGCCGCAACCGCAAACCCGACTGACGCACCTGACCAGCTACGAGTCGAGCTGCTCGGTGATGAAGTTGGTGATCTCGGCCGGCGAGCCGGGCTTGGCGAAGAGGTAGCCCTGGCCGGTTTCGCAACCGATGTCGGCCATGCGGCGGGCCTGGGCCAAGGTCTCCACACCTTCCGCGGTGACCGTCAGGCCGAGGGCGTGCGCCAGCTCCACCAGGGTCGCCACGATGCGGGCGTCCACCGGGTCGGCACGTTCGGCGTCGCGCAGGCCTTCCATGAACGAGCCCGCGATCTTGAGCTCGTGGACCGGAAGATGCCGCAGGTAGGCCAGGTTCGAGTAGCCGGTGCCGAAGTCGTCGATGGCGATCCGCACGCCCATCTCGGACAGCGCGCGCAGCGCGTCCAGCGGCTCGTCGGCGGTACCCATGATCGCGCTCTCAGTGAGCTCCAGCTGCAACCGCGACGGCTCCAGGCCGGTTTCGGCCAGGATCGCCGCGACGTCGCTGGCCAGGTCCGGGTCGCGGGACTGGCGCACCGCCAGGTTGACGCTGACGAACGGCGCCGCCGAACCGAACTGGTCCTGCCAGCGCTTGGCCTGGAGGCAGGCCTGCCGCAACACCCACCGGCCCAGCGACACGATCAGCCCGGTCTCCTCGGCCAGACCGATGAACTTGTCCGGGCCGAGCCGCCCGAGTTCCGGGTGCGCCCAGCGGACCAGCGCTTCCACCCCGACCACGTTGTGATCGCGCAGACCGATCAGCGGCTGGTAGTCGACGTAGAACTCCTCGCGCTCCAGCGCGGCGGGCATCTTCGCCGACAGGTGGAACTGGGCGACCTCGGTGGCGTTGCGCTCCGGGTCGAACAGCGCCCACTTGCCCTTGCCCTCGGCCTTCGCCCAGTACAGCGTGACGTCGGCGTCGCGCATCAGCTCGGCGGCGCTCTGCTCGTGCACCGGTCGCTCGACGATGCCGATGCTCGCGCCCACCGACAGCTCGTGGCCGCCGATGCGGAACGGCTCGTCCAACGCGTCCAGCACGGTGTCGGCGACCTCGACCGCCTGGCCGGTGCCCAGCGAGTTCTGCAGCAGGATCACGAACTCGTCGCCGCCCATCCGCGCGACGAGCCGGTCATCGCCGTGCACCACGGCGGCGAGCCGGTCGGCGACCGCGACCAGCAGGTCGTCGCCGACGTGGTGGCCGAGGCTGTCGTTGATGACCTTGAAGCCGTCCAGGTCCATGTAGCAGAGCGCGACCCGGTCGCCGGGTTCGTGCTGGCGCAGCACGCGGGTGAGCCGTTCCAGGAACAGCGCGCGGTTGGGCAGCCTGGTCAGCGGGTCGTGCATCGCCTGGTGGCGCAGCCGCTCCTGCAACATCATCCGGTCGGTGACGTCCTCGATCAGCGCCACCTGGTAGAGCGGCAGGCCGTCCTCGCCGCGGACCAGGGACACGATCATCTCGGTCCACACCGGGGCGCCGTCGGGGCGGTTGAACTGCTTCTCCACCCGGAACTGGTCGCGTTCGCCGCGGACCAGCTCCTCGTACATCCGCCAGACGTTTTCCGGGTCGCCCGGATGCATCATGTCGGAGACCAGCATGGCGCGGAGCTCGTCGGCGGAGCGCCCCATGATCCGGGTCAACGAGTCGTTGACCTCGAGGATCCGGCCGCCCATGTCGCCGATGCCGATGCCGATGGCGGCCTCGGCGAAGATCGCGCGGAACCGCGCCTCGCTGGTGCGCAGCGCTTGTTCGACCGCGTCGCGGGCATCGAGCACGGCCTGCCGGATGGCTTCCTGCTCGTCCAGCGTGCGCTTGCGCGCGGCCTGCACGAACCCGGAGCACAGGGCGCCCTGCAGCGCGGCGATCCGGTCCCGCCAGGCCGAGCTGCTCTCCAGGCCCAGGACGTCGAGCATCTCGTCGCCGATCAGGTCGATCGTGCGGGCCAGCGACTCGGCGCCGGTGAAGTGCACGGCGACCAGGTCGACGCCGACTTCTCTCGCGGCTGCGGTGGCGAAGGGTTCGCTGAGCAGCGCGTCGACCAGTCGGTCGGTGTAGCCGTACAGGCGGCCTTCGATCTCGGCGCTCGTCATGGGCACGTAACTGGTGCCCATGAGCACGTGCGCCCAGACCGCCGCGAAGCGGCGTCGGTCGGCTCGGTTCACCTCGGCGGTCACCTCGTGAGCGCTTGGCACCGGCGCGGTCCAGCCAGTCATGCCTGGGGCGCCCTCCACTCGTACTCGCCCGGCCGTCTCGTTCGGAGCATACGACCGGATCGGCCCGGCGGTCGAACATCATGTGCGGCACCCGGGGTAGCCGTTACCTCGTTAGAGCAGGCCATCCGCGTGATCCCACACATAGATCGTTTACCGCCCGCAACCACTTGATCGCACGAGTACGGCTGTCATGATCGATCTGCTGGTTCTGACGCTCAACCCGGCCGAGAAGTTGCGCTCGACGCAGAACTACCCGCTGGCGGCGAAAAGTTCACCCTCGGTTGTCCGAATTAAGCCAATCTGGTTAAAAACTAACATATGATCTACTTGTTTCGAAAACAATTCGCGACACTTCTGGTGCAAGCCGCGTTGTCCCCCGACGACGCAACGCATTCAACACCAGGAGGCCCCGATGAGCCGTCCGAGTGGACGTTGTCGCCGATTACCACTGCTGTCCCTAGCATCGATGGTCTGCGCAGGTGCTCTCGTCCTGTGCGCGCCCGCACTGGCCAGCACCCCCGCTCCAGGAGGGGAACCCGCAATGGGCTCGCAATCCGAACCGGTGACCGACACGCCGATGGGCTCGCAGATCCGCAAGCACGAGGGCGGCGAGGAACGTGCCCTGCCGATCGTCGATCCGCTGGCCACCGTGGCCGGGATGGACGTCAGCGGCCACCAGGGCAACGTGGACTGGCAGTCCTGGTGGAACCAGGGCATGCGGTTCGCCTACGTCAAGGCCACCGAGAACACCAACTACAAGAACCCGTACTTCACCCAGCAGTACAACGGGTCCTACAACGTGGGCATGATCCGCGGCGCCTACCACTTCGCGCTGCCGGACCGCTCCAGCGGCGCCAAGCAGGCGAACTACTTCGTGGACAACGGCGGCGGCTGGTCGAAGGACGGCAAGACCCTGCCGGGCGCGCTGGACATGGAGTACAACCCGTACGGCGAGACCTGCTACGGCCTGAGCAAGAGCCAGATGACGTCCTGGATCAAGGACTTCAGCGACACCTACCACTCGCGCACCGGCCGCTGGCCGGTCATCTACACGAGCACCAGCTGGTGGAACCAGTGCGTGGACGGCGACTTCTCCTCGACCAACCCGCTGTGGGTCGCCAAGTACTCCAGCAGCGTCGGCACGCTCCCGTACAAGTGGGGCGTGTGGACGATCTGGCAGTACACCTCCTCGCCGATCGACAAGAACACCTTCAACGGCGCCATGGACCGCTTGCAGGCCCTGGCCAACGGATGATCAACCCGAGAACCCGCGGTACCGCTCCCGACGGTGCCGCGGGTTCTCGCTGTCCGCACCAAACGCGAGCACCACCCGGCAGAATCACGCGCATGGGTGAGCGCAAGATCGGCCTGATCGCGACGATCTGCATCGCAGTCGTCGTCCTGCTCGGGGTCAGCACCGCCCTGCTGATCTTCGACGCCCGCACCACCGGCGCCGACGCCCTGCGCACGGGCGGACTCGCCGCCGGATCCGTCGTCGCGCTCTACGCCCTGTGGCTCAACGACCGGCGGCGCCGGACTGAGGAGGAGCGGCAGAAGACCGAGCGGGATCGCCACGAGCTGGAAAGCCGGCGGGCGGATCTGGATCGGGATCGGATCGCCGATGAGCGGTTCGCCCGCGCCGTCGAGCTGCTCGGGCACGAGACCGATCAAGTCCGCGTCGGCGCGCTGCACGCGCTCGGCGGGCTCGCCCGGAACCGTCCCGACTACACGCAGACCGTGCTCGACGTCCTGTGCTCCTACCTGCGGCGGCCCTTCGCGCACACGCGCTACGGCACCGATCTCACCTTGCAGGAGGAGAAGGACGCGGCCGAGCGGTGGTTGCAGGTGCGCTTGACCGCGCAGCGGCTCGTGGTGGAGCTGCTACCGCTGGCCGACGACGCCAGCGCACCGGCGTACGACCTGGACCTGACGGGCGCGACGCTGGAGTACTTCGAGCTCACCGGCCGCAAGGTCGGCGCGCTGACCCTGCGCTACGGGAAGCTGTTCAGCGACAACAACTTCAGCCGGTGCGAGTTCCACGGGCCGGTGTGGTTCACCAGCGCGACGATCGGGCCCGGCCGACTATACGGCCGGTTCCGCTGCGACGACGCGGTCTTCCACCAACGGGCGTGGTTCCCAGGAGTGGAGTTCAACGGCCGGGCAACCTTCCGGCGCACCCGGTTCGGCGACCCGACGTCGTTCTCCGACAGCCGCTTCGCGCGTTCGATGACGATGACGAACACCGAGTTCCACGGGCACACCGACTTCCGCGCGGTCGCCTTCGAGGAGGACGTCGACATGGCCGACGCGGCCTTCCGCGGCGAGGTCCTGAACACCGGCATCACCACCAGCCCCGACCACGACGTCACCCTCCCACCGGACTGGACCTCGACACCCCGCTGAGCTCCGTCCGCATCGGAGCGGTGAGTTCCAAATTTAGGGAAATTTGGAAACCCATGACCGTCCGACGTGGACTGATGCGTGCGCGCGGACACACTCCGACCTGCACGGCTGATCGCGCTGCGTGACGCGGTGAACCCCGGATTCCACTCCGGAAACCATCCGTCGAACGAATCCGCAACACTGTGCCGAACGGGGTACCGAAGAAGACGAATATCGATCATGTTTCACGGGTGAACCTCCGTCGTCGAACCCTGCTCATGGCCGGTGGAGTGGCCGCCGTCACCTTGGGCACCGCAAAGGTCGCAACAGCCAGCTCCGCGGACGTCTTCGTCCACGGCGTCGCTTCCGGCGACCCGACCCCGAGCAACGTGATCCTCTGGACCCGGGTGACGCCCGCCCCGGGCGCGGACCCCGGCTCCGGCATCGGCCCGGACTGCTCCGTCGAGTGGGAGGTGTCCGCCGACCCGCAGTTCCGGCAGGTGGTCGCCCGCGGCAGAACGACGACCGGTGCCTGGCGCGACCACACGGTCAAGGTCGACGTCGCAGGTCTGGCCCCGGACGCCTGGTACTGGTACCGGTTCCGCGCCCTGGGCCAGGTTTCGATGATCGGACGCACCCGCACCGCTCCCGCGCTCGGCGCGCAGGTGGACCGGCTGCGCTTCGGCATGGTGTCCTGCGCCAACTGGCAGGCGGGCTACTTCTCGGCGTACCGCCACCTGGCCGACCGGGACGACCTCGACGCGATCCTGCACCTCGGCGACTACCTCTACGAGTACGCACCGGGCGAGTACCAGGCGCGGGACGTCGTCGTGCGGCCCCACGACCCGCCGACCGAGATCATCACGCTGCCGCACTACCGGCGCCGCCACGCCCAGTACAAGACCGACCTCGATCTGCAGGCCCTGCACGCGCGCCTCCCGTTCATCGCGACCTGGGACGACCACGAGTCCGCCAACGACGCCTGGGTCGGCGGCGCGGAGAACCACACCGAGGGCGCCGAAGGCTCCTACGCCGACCGGAAACGCGCGTCGCAGCGCGCCTACGCCGAGTGGATGCCGGTGCGCTACGAGCTCGGCGGCGTGCTGTACCGGCGGTTCACCTTCGGCTCGCTCGCCGATCTGTCCATGTTGGACTTGCGTTCCTACCGCAGCGAGCAGGTCAGCAGCCGGTTCGACCAGGACATCCACGATCCGTCGCGAACGATCACCGGCGACGCGCAGCTGCAGTGGCTGACCAGCGGACTCTCGCAGTCGCAGGCGCAGTGGAAGCTGATCGGCAACCCGGTGATGATCGCGCCGGTCCGGTTCCCATCCACGCTGTCCATCGAGCGGCGGCAGGCGCTCGGCGAGCTCACCGGCACCCCGGTGATCCAGGGCCTGCCGATGAACCTCGACCAGTGGGACGGCTACGCGGCCGACCAGAACGCGGTTTACTCGCTGCTGCGCGACCAGGGAATCCAGGACACCGTCTTCCTCAGCGGCGACATCCACTCCGCGTGGGCCGCTGATCTGCCCAGCTCGCCCCGCGACTACCCGCGGGACGGCAACTCGGTCGGCGTCGAGTTCGTCTGCACCTCCGTGACCAGCGACAACATCGACGACATCCTGAAGGTCGAGCCGCAGACCGCCTCGAAGGCGATCGCGGGTGCGATCAAGGTCAACAACCCGCACATCAAGTACGTCGACCTCGACTCGCATGGCTTCAGCGTCCTGGACGTCACGCGAGAACGAGCGCAGATGGACTGGTACGCGCTGGACGACCGAACCGTCCAGGGCAGCGCCGCGCAGCACGTCATGTCTTACGCCGTGACCACCGGAACCCAGCAGATCCACCGAGTCGAGGAGCCCGTGCGATGACTTCGCTGAGCCGACGCAGTTTCCTCCAGGTCGCCGGAACCGGCGTGCTGCTCTCCGCCGCGTCCCCCGCAGCGTGGGCGGCCGACGGCGACAAGCCCCTCCGGGTCTACTCGCTGGTCGTCGACGGCTGCTCGCCGGACGAGATCACCCCGCGGCTGACCCCGCGCCTGCACGAACTGCGCGAGGCCGGAACGTCGTTCCCGCAGGCACGTTCGCTGCCGGTGATGGAGACGATCCCGAACCACGTGATGATGATGAGCGGCGTCCGCCCGGACCGCTCCGGGGTGCCGGCGAACAACGTCTACGACGCGGCGCAGGGCGCGGTCCGCACCCTCGACCGCGCGTCGGACCTGCGGTTCGACACGCTGCTGGATCGCTTGCGGGACAACGGGAAAGTCACCGGCAGCGTGCTGAGCAAGGAGTACCTGTACGGGGTCTTCGGCACCCGGGCGAGCGTGCGGTGGGAGCCGAAGCCGATCCTGCCGATCACCGGGCACGCCCCGGACCTGTTCACCGCGAACGCCCTGATGTCCATGGTGGACAGTGCCGATCCGGACTTCGTGTTCGCCAACTTCGGCGACGTGGACCGGATGGGCCACGCCGACCTGACCGGTACCACCCTGCGCGCGGCCCGGACCGCGGCGCTGGCCTCCGCCGACGCCCAGGTCGGCCGGTTCGTCGACCACCTCGTCGACACCGGCCGCTGGCCCAGCAGCGTGCTGCTGATCTGCGCCGACCACTCGATGGACTGGTCGTGGGCGCACAAGGTGATCTCGCTGCAGAAGGCGATGAGCGACGACCCGCTGCTGACCGGCCGCATGCAGATCGCCCAGAACGGCGGCGCGGACCTGCTGTACTTCACCGGCCCGGCGGAAGAACGTGACGCCGCTGTGGCGCGGATGCGGGAGTTGGCGCTGGCCACCGAAGGTGTGCTCTCCGCGCACGACCCGCGCGAACTCCGCCTCGGGGCCGAAGCGGGCGACCTGCTCGTGTACTGCGAACCGGGCTGGCGCTTCGCAGACCCGAAGGTCATCTCCAACCCGATCCCGGGCAACCACGGCCACCCGGCCACCGAACCGATCCCGTTCTTCGCAACCGGCGGCCACCCAGCAATCCGCACCGGAACGTCCCCGGCCGAAGCCCACACGATCGACGTCGCCCCAACCCTCGGAGCCCTCTTCGGTCTCCCAGCCCCAACCGGCGGCTACGACGGAACCGCCCGAACAGAAGCCTTCGACCTCACCCGCCTGTGAGCGAAAAGGCCCCTCTCACCATGAACAACGAGAGGGGCCTTTCAGCGCAGAGACATCAGCCGAACAGCTTCGGCAGAGTGCCTTCCCAGGCCTCGCGGAGCTCGGCCATCGGGATGTTCGCGACGTCCTGGATGTCCAGGGACTTCTCGGCCGCGTCGGCGACACCGACCTTGGACCACGGCAGACCGCGCGCGGTGCACATGTCGGTGAAGCGGACCTCCTCGGTGCGCGGGACCGCCACCAGGATGCGGCCCGCGGACTCGGAGAACAGCCAGACGAACGGGTCCGCGCCCTCGGGCAGGACCACTCGAGCACCGCACTCGCCGACCAGCGCCGTCTCGACCAGCGCCTGCGCCAGGCCGCCCTCGGAGAGGTCGTGCGCCGCCGAGATCATGCCGTCGCGGGAGCCCGCGAGCAGGATTTCCGCCAGCAGCTTCTCGCGCGCCAGGTCGACCTTCGGCGGCGTGCCGCCGAGGTGGTCGTGCACCACGCGCGCCCACTCAGAGCCGCCGAACTCCTCGCGCGTCTCGCCGAGGAGCAGCAGCGTCTCGCCCTCCTCGCCGCCGATGCCGGTCGGGATGCGGCGGGTGACGTCGTCGATCGTGCCCAGCACGCCGACCACCGGGGTCGGCAGGATCGCCTTCTGCCCGGTCTGGTTGTAGAAGCTGACGTTGCCGCCGGTCACCGGGATGCCCAGCTCCGCGCAGGCGTCGGCTAGGCCGCGCACCGCCTGCTGGAACTGCCACATCACGCCCGGGTCCTCCGGCGAACCGAAGTTCAGGCAGTTGGTGACCGCCACCGGCGTCGCACCGGTGGTCGCCACGTTGCGGTAGGCCTCGGCCAGCGCCAGCTGCGCGCCCGCGTACGGGTCGAGCCGGGTGTAGCGGGCGTTGCAGTCGGTCGCGATCGCGATGCCGCGCCCGGTCTCCTCGTCGATGCGCAGCACACCGCCGTCCGACGGCTGTGCCAGCACGGTGTTGCCGCGCACGTAGCGGTCGTACTGGTCGGTGACCCACGCGCGGGAGCACAGGTTCGGCGAGGCCACCATCCGCAGGATGGTCTCCCGCAGTTCGTCCGAAGTGGACGGACGGGCCAGCGTGCTCGCGTTGTCCGCGGAGATCAGGTCCTGCTCGGCGGGCCGCTCGACCGGACGCTCGTAGACCGGGCCCTCGTGCGCGACGGTGCGCGGCGGGACGTCCACCACGAGCTCGTCGTGCCAGTAGATCTCGAGGTTATCGCCGTCGGTGACCTCACCGATGACGGTCGCGGTGACGTCCCACTTGCGGCACACCTCGAGGAACGCGTCCACATTGGACGGATCCACCACGGCGCACATCCGCTCCTGCGATTCGCTGGAGAGGATCTCGGCGGGCGTCATGCCGGTGGCGCGCAGCGGGACCTGGTCCAGGTCGACGCGCATGCCGCCGTCACCGGCCGAGGCCAGCTCGGAGGTGGCGCAGGACAGGCCCGCACCGCCCAGGTCCTGGATGCCCACGACCAGACCCGCGTGGTACAGCTCCAGGCAGCACTCGATGAGCACCTTCTCGGCGAACGGGTCGCCGACCTGGACACTCGGCAGCTTCTTGCGGCTCCTCGAAGATCCGCTTGCGGGGTCGAGCGTCGATCCTGCGCTCTCGACGTCATCAAACGTCTCCGAGGCCAGCACCGACACGCCGCCGATGCCGTCCAGACCGGTGCGCGCACCGAACAGGATGATCTTGTTGCCCTTGCCGCTGGCGTGCGCCAGGTGCAGGTCCTCGACCTTCATCACGCCCACGCACATGGCGTTGACCAGCGGGTTCCCGCTGTAGCACTCGTCGAAGACGACCTCGCCGCCGATGTTCGGCAGGCCCAGGCAGTTGCCGTAGCCGCCGACGCCAGCGATCACGCCGGGCAGCACCCGCTTGGTGTCCTCGGCCTCGGCCGGGCCGAAGCGCAGCGGGTCGGCCACCGCGACCGGGCGGGCGCCCATCGCCATGATGTCGCGGACGATGCCGCCGACACCGGTCGCCGCGCCCTGGTAGGGCTCGACGTAGGACGGGTGGTTGTGGCTCTCCAGCTTGAACGTCACCGCCCAGCCGTCGCCGATGTCGACCACGCCGGCGTTCTCGCCGATGCCCGCGAGCATCTTCTCGCGCATCTCGTCGGTGGTGGTCTCGCCGAAGTACTTCAGGTGCACCTTCGACGACTTGTAGGAGCAGTGCTCGCTCCACATCACCGAGTACATGGCGAGCTCGGCGTCGGTGGGACGACGCCCCAGGATCTCGCGGATCCGGGCGTACTCGTCGTCCTTGAGGCCCAGCTCGCGGTACGGCTGCTCGGTGTCGGGCGTGGACTTGGCGCTCTCGACGGTGTCGAATTCGACGGTTCGACCGCCAGCGTCCACGTTCACAGAGTTGGTCATGCTGCCACCAGTGCATCCAGAACGGACAGGAACATGCCGAGGCCGTCATCGGTGGGGCCGGTCAGCGGGTCGATCGCGTGTTCCGGGTGCGGCATCATGCCCGCGACCCGACCGCGCGCGTCGGTGATGCCCGCGATGCCGCGCTGCGAACCGTTCGGGTTCTCGCCCGCGTAGCGGAACAGCACCCGACCCTCGCCCTCGAGCTCGTCGAGGACGGCCTGGTCGGCCATGTAGTTGCCCTCACCGTGCTTGATCGGGATCAGCAGCTCGGCGCCCGCGTCGTAACGGGTGGTCCAGGCGCTGCTGTTGTTCTCGACCTTCAGCCACTGGTCGCGGCAGACGTAGTGCAGGCCCGCGTTGCGGGTCAGCACTCCGGGCAGCAGCCCGGACTCGCACAGGATCTGGAAGCCGTTGCACACGCCGAGCACCGGCATGCCCTTGCGGGCGGCTTCGACCACCTCGGTCATCACCGGGGCGAACTTGGCGATCGCGCCGCAGCGCAGGTAGTCGCCGTAGGAGAACCCGCCCGGCACGACCACCGCGTCCACGCCCTTGAGGTCGTGGTCCGCGTGCCAGAGCGAGACGGATTCGGCACCGGCGCGGCGCACCGCGCGGGCGGCGTCGACGTCATCGAGAGTGCCGGGGAAGGTGACGACGCCGATCTTCGCGCTCATACCAGTTCCGCCTCTCCGCGATTCACAGTGGTGGTTGCGATCGAGAGCAACCCCGCGTTTCGCAGTTTCTTGTGGCCGGTTTGCGTCACGTTCCCCTGGGGTGCGGCGAGCAGGACCGGGGTTGGCACAGAGCTGCTCATGCGTCCACCCGACGGACGGTCCAGTCCTCGATGACCGGGTTGGCCAGCAGAGTTTCGGCGATCTTGGCGAGCTGTTCGTCGTCGACGTCGTCGGCGACCTCCAGTTCGAAACGCTTGCCCTGGCGGACTTCGGCGATCCCCTCGAACCCGAGCCGCGGCAGCGCATTGGCCACCGCCTGCCCCTGCGGGTCCAGGATCTCCTGCTTCGGCATGACGTCGACAACGACTCGGGCCACGGGTGCTGCTCCCGGTTTCCGTGCAGATCCGCCGGGATCCGGCGGATGGCCAGCAGTACGGGCGAAGCGTAACTGAGCTGCGAGTTCCGCCACTCCAGCAGGGGCTCCGGGTGCGGTGTGGCTCACCACATACCGCTGCTACTGTGTCTTGCGCCACATATTTCCCTACTTGTCTAAACCTTTGCGCCGTTCGGCGTCTAACAGAACAGGCACCTAGGGGAGGTGCCCGGTTCTGAACACTGAGGGGAAACGCATTCCGATGCGCACGATCAAGACATTGCTGGGGGCGGCGCTGTTCGCCGGACTCGCGCTGACCACGACCGTCCCGGCCACCGCGGCGCCTGACGCCGGTTCGGCGCAGGTCGCCGAGCAGCCGCGGCTCACCGCCGACAAATCCCAGGTCCGAGTGGGGAACACGCTGGTCATGCGGCTCGACCATGGCTTGGAGGGGGTCAGCTGGATCTCTTCGCCGGCGTTCGCGCGCCACGGCGAGCACCCGGCGGGAGCGGACGAAGGCGTGGCCGAGGTGGTCACCGACCGCGACGGCGTCGCAGAGGCGGTGGCGACCATCGCCGACGTACCGCCCGGCGAGTACCCGGTGCACACCCGCGTCGGGGGCGGCGCCGGGCCGATGATGACCATCACCGTCACCGGCTGACCTGGGTCCGTGAGCACTTCGGGTCGCCATGGCAGCCCAAAGTGCTCACGGCGTTCACCGGTAGCGAGATCCGTCGCCTCGCCCGGGGTTTTCCGGAAGCGTGGCGGCCATGCGGATCTTGGTTCTGGGCGGAACGGTCTTCGTCGGTCACGCGGTCGCCGCGGAAGCGTTGAAGCGCGGGCACGACGTCGTGTGCGCAGCGCGCGGCGCGAGCGGGCGCGTGCCGGAGGGCGCTGAGCTCGTGGCCGTGGACCGCGAGGAGGGACTCGGGGCGCTGGCCGGGTCGCAGTTCGACGCGGTCGTCGACGTTGCGCGGAACTACCAGTGGGTGCGTTCCGCGCTGGAGACCTTGGGCGACGCCGGCCACTGGACGTTCGTGTCCTCGATCAACGTCTACTCGGACAACGAAACTACTGGTCAGAGCACTGATGGTCCGTTGCTCGAGCCGATCACCGACTCTGCCGACACCAGCACTCCCGAGTCGTACGGCGGGATCAAGGTGGCCTGCGAGAACGCGGTGCGGGCCGCGATGGGCGAGCGCGCGTTCGTGGTGCGTCCCGGACTGATCACCGGGCCGGGCGATCCGTCCGACCGGTTCGGGTACTGGCCGCTGCGGATGTCGCGCGGCGGGCAGGTGCTCGTGCCGGACACCCCGGACGCTCCGTCGCAGCACATCGACGTGCGCGACCTGGCCACCTGGATCGTCACCGCTGCCGAGCGCGGCCTCGCCGGAACCTTCGACGGCATCGGGCCGGTCACCACGCTGGGCGCGCTGCTGACGGAGATCGCCGAGCTCGTCGCGCCGCCCGGCACCTCGATCGCCGCCGTTGCGCCGGAAGCACTCGCCGAGGCTGGGACGCAGCGCTGGAGCGGACCGAAGTCGCTGCCGCTCTGGATCCCCGACGGCTACGACGGCTTCGCCTCGCACGACGCCGCGCCCTCGCTGGCCGCCGGGCTGCGCATCCGGCCGCTGGCCGAGACGGTGGCAGCAGCGCTGGCCACCGAGCAGGAACGGGGGCCTGACCGCGAGCGCAAGGCCGGGCTGACCGCCGCCGAGGAGACCGAACTGCTCGGCGCGCTGCCGCACCGGACCTGGTGACCATGCGAGAGTAGTTCGCACGGCAAACGTCTTTCGAGGAGGAACACACCGTGCAGATCACCCACTTCGGACACTCCTGCGTGCTGGTCGAAACCGAGTCGGCGCGACTGCTGATCGACCCGGGGACGTTCTCCGCGGACTTCGAGGGCCTGCGCGACCTGGACGCCGTGCTGGTCACCCACCAGCACGCCGACCACATCGACTTGGACCGGCTACCCGCGCTGCTGGACGCCAACCCGAACGCCCTCCTGATGGTCGACCCGGGTTCGGAGGCCTCGGTCGCGGAACGCGGTCTGTCGGCGACCATCGCGCGGCCCGGCGACTCGATCGAGCTCAGCGGGGCGGCGATCACCGTCGTCGGCGGCGAGCACGCGGTGATCCACCCGGACATCCCGGTGGTCGACAACATCGGCTACATCGTCGACCACGGCGCCTTCTACCACCCGGGCGACTCGTTCTTCGTGCCTGAACAGCGCATCGACGTCCTCGGCCTGCCGACCGCGGCCCCGTGGCTGAAGCTCTCCGAAGCGATCGACTTCCTCCGCGCAGTCGCCCCACGAACGGCGGTCCCGATCCACGAGGCGGTGCTGGCCGTGCCGCAGATGCACTACCGGATGTTCGAGCACCTCGGCCCGAAGGACACCGCGATCCAGGTCCTCACCAAGGGCACCCCGGCTTCGGTCTGACCCCGTGATCACAGTCCGCCGGGGACACCGAACGAGGCGTAGGTCACCGGGCGAGCGCCGTGGTGCAGGGCGAGGTCGATGGCGTCGAGAACTGCTTGGCGCGCAGCGGGTTTGCGTAGCACGCCGGAGTCCACCGCGAGCCGCACCGGACGTCCTTGGCGGGCCGCTCGCCCGGCACCGAGCACCAGCGCCCGGCACCACCACGGTTCGGCCCGCTCGCCCGGTCCGATCACGCGGATGCGTCCGCGATGCACCCGGCCGGTCGTGAGCTCCCGGACCGCCACCGCGTCCGCGCACACCGAGAAACCGCGCCGCCGCAAGGCCGTGATGGTGCCCGGCGAACCGAGCCAGCGCGGCGGGATGAAGGTCTTCGTACGCAGCCCGAGGCGTTCCAGGACCGAGGCCGCGGCCACCAGGTGCAGCCCGGCCTCGTGCGCCGGCAACCCGGCGGCCGGAGCGAGGCGGGACCGCAAACCCGGTGCGGTGCGGGCGAATCCGTGCAGGCTCACGACGTCGCGCGCGGCCATCCGCCAGGCGATCCAGTCGAGCACGGCGGCCTGCGGGGCCGAGCGCGGCGCGATCAGCAGGGACAGCGGGACCGCGCGATGGTCCAGGTCAGCGCCGAAATCGGCGCAGCGGTCCAGCACCTGGACGTCGAGTCCGGACAACGACACCACCAGCGGCGGGCTCACGATGCCTCATTCCGCCGGGTCCGGATGTCCACGACCTGACGACGAGGTGTCCCCGCGGCACCAATTCGGCGAACCTCCACGCCGCAACTGTCAGCAGTCCCCACCCCACCAACCCGAAGACACGCCGAAACCTCCCCCGACCAGGCGACTTCGCACGGCACCCCGGGCTCCGCCGGAATCACAGTTTCAATTGAAACTGTGATCGGCCGTGGGTGGGATTTACAGTTTCAATTGAAACTGTGGTCCTACCGACCGCAGGGCACCTCACCCGGCCGGGCGACAGGTGGTCAATTTCGCGAGAAATTGACCATCACTCGGGTGAACGTCAATTTCGCGAGAAATTGGCACCACCCCGGGTGACGGGCGGGGTGGTGGGGATCAGGCGTCGGGGGTGGGCCAGTCCGCGAAGGAGCGGCCGGTGATTCGTTCGTAGGCCTCGACGTAGCGGGCTCGGGTTGCCGCCTGGACGTCCTCGGGGAGGGACGGCGGGGGGACGTCGGAGGCTCGGTCCCAGCCGGATTCCGGGGAGGTCAGCCAGTTGCGGACGTACTGCTTGTCGAACGACGGCTGGACCTTGCCCGGCTCGTAGCCGTCCGCCGGCCAGTAGCGGGAGGAGTCCGGGGTCAAGACCTCGTCGCCCAGCACCAGGGTGCCGTCGGGTGCCAGGCCGAACTCGAACTTGGTGTCGGCCAGGATCACGCCGCGGCTGCGCGCGTGCTCCGCCGCCCGCTCGTACACCCGCAGCGTCACCTCGCGCAGCTGCTCGGCGCGCTCCGCGCCCAGCTGCGCGGCCACCGCGTCGAAGCTGATGTTCTCGTCGTGGTCGCCGAGCTCGGCCTTCGTGGCCGGGGTGAAGATCGGTTCCGGCAGCTTCGAGGCCTCGATCAGCCCGCCCGGCAGCTCGACCCCGCACACCGCGCCGGTGCGCTGGTAGTCGGCCAGCCCGGAGCCGGTCAGGTAGCCGCGCGCGACGCACTCCACCGGTAGCATCTCCAGCCGCCGCACCAGCAGCGCGCGGCCGCGCACCTCGCCTGGGATTCGCGGGTCGTCGGCGCTGACCAGGTGGTTCGGCACCAGGTCGGCGAGCAGCTCGAACCAGTACACGCTCATCGCGGTGAGCACGCGACCCTTGTCCGGGATCGGCGTGTCCAGCACGTGGTCGTACGCCGAGAGACGATCGGAGGCGACCAGCAGCAGGTGTTCGTCGTCGACGGCGTGCAGCTGGCGAACCTTGCCCGCTGCGATCTGGGGGTAATCGGCGAGTGCAACCACGAGCGAATTCTCCCCCACCCGGGCCGCGCACCCGCACGTGGTCCGAACCGGTGATATGAACCGGTTTAGTTCATCCGGCGCTCAGGAGGGCTTCCGTTGACCGAGACATTCTCCGACTGGCTCCGCCAGCGCAGCGAGCCCGAGTGGACGGCGGTCATCGCGCACCCGTTCACGCAGGCCCTGTTCGACGGACTGGTGCCGGTCGATTCGATGCGCTCCTACCTGGTGCAGGACTACCAGTTCGTGGACGACTTCCTGGCGCTGCTCGGATCCGGGGTGGCCAAGGCCGACCGCTACGCCTCGCGGCTGGCGATCGCCGGCAGCATCGGGGTGGTCACCAGCGAGGAGAACACCTACTTCCAGCGGGCGTTCGACGCGTTGGGGGTCGGCGAGTCCGACCGGGTGCACCCGGAGCTGGACGAGGCGACGGCGGCGTTCCGGGAACTGATGCAGGACGCCAACGCGCGCGGCAGCTACGCGGAGGTCCTGACGGTGCTCACCGTCGCGGAGTGGTCCTACTTGGAGTGGGCGATGCGCGCGCCGAGCGCGCTGCCGGAGAACTTCGTGCATGCGGAGTGGATCACGCTGCACAACAACCCGGACTTCCAGGCGTGGGTGCGGTGGCTGTGCGGGGAGCTCGACCGCGTGGGCGCGGAGCTGGACGAGCGCGACCGGGCCCGATGCCTCCGCCTGTTCCAGCTGGCGACCCGCTGCGAACTCGACTTCTTCAACGCCCACTGGCGCTGACCAGGGGTTTCCAAATTTCCCTAAATTTGGAAACCCCTGCAGTTCAGCCCGGCGCACTGGGCGGCAGCTTTGCCTAAAACTGGCCGTGCGGAGGCCGTGCCAGTTTTGGACAAAACTGGCACGGCCTCCGCACGACCGGGGCCTCAGAGGATGTCGGCGGGGCGGTAGGCCGCGGCCTCCGGGTAGCGGGCCGTGATCGCCTCGATCTGGGACACCACGTCCTGGACCTGGGCCGCAGCCGCGCCGGTGAACGCAAGGCGGTCCGCCAGCAGCGCGTCGAGCTGCTCGCGGCTCAGCGGCAGGCGGTCGTCGGCGGCCAGGCGGTCCAGCAGGTCGTTGCGCTCCGCACCCTGCTCACGCATCGCCAGCGCGACGGCGACCGCGTTCTCCTTGATCGCCTCGTGCGCGGTCTCCCGGCCGACGCCAGCCTGCACCGCGGCCATCAGGACCTTCGTGGTCGCCAGGAACGGCAGGTAGCGGTCCAGCTCGCGGGCCACCACGGCCGGGAACGCGCCGAACTCGTCGAGCACGGTCAGGAACGTCTCGAGCAGGCCGTCGAAGGCGAAGAACGCGTCCGGCAGCGCCACCCGGCGGACCACGGAGCAGGACACGTCGCCCTCGTTCCACTGGTCACCGGCCAGCTCACCGGTCATCGAGACGTAGCCGCGCAGGATCACCGCGAGGCCGTTGACCCGCTCGCAGGACCGGGTGTTCATCTTGTGCGGCATCGCGCTGGAGCCGACCTGGCCGGGCTTGAAGCCCTCGGTGACCAGCTCGTGCCCGGCCATCAGCCGGATCGTGGTGGCCACGTTGGACGGCGCGGCAGCCAGCTGCGCCAGCGCGGTCAGCACCTCGAAGTCCAGCGAGCGCGGGTAGACCTGGCCGACGCTGGTCAGCGTGCGACCGAAGCCCAGGTGCCCGGCGACGCGGCGCTCCAGCTCGGTGAGCTTCCCGGCGTCGCCGCCGAGCAGGTCCAGCATGTCCTGCGCGGTGCCGACCGGGCCCTTGATACCGCGCAGCGGGTAGCGGGCGAGCAGCTCCTCGAGCCGGTTGAAGCCGACCAGCAGCTCGTCGGCGGCGGTCGCGAAGCGCTTGCCGAGGGTGGTCGCCTGGGCGGCGACGTTGTGCGAGCGGCCGGCCATGACCAGCTCGGCGTCCTCGGCGGCGAGCTGCCCCAGCCGCGCCAGGACGGCGACGGTGCGGTCGCGCACCAGCTCCAGGCTGCGGCGGATCTGCAGCTGCTCGACGTTCTCGGTCAGATCCCGCGAGGTCATGCCCTTGTGGATCTGCTCGTGGCCGGCGAGGGCGTTGAACTCCTCGATGCGGGCCTTCACGTCGTGCCGGGTGACCCGCTCGCGGGCGGCGATGGAGTCCAGGTCGACCTGCTCCAAGACCCGCTCGTAGTCGGCTGGCGCCGACTCGGGCACCTCGATGCCGAGGTCGGCCTGAGCGCGCAGCACGGCGAGCCACAGCCGGCGCTCGAGGATGATCTTCTGCTGCGGCGACCACAACTCGACCAGTGCGGGCGAGGCGTAGCGGGCGGCGAGGACGTTCGGAATGCTGGGCTTGACCGTCACGAGCAGCCAGGATACCGGCGTGCGGCCCCCGTTCGGCCCACCCCGGTCACTCCGCCGGACCAAGAACTCCCCCACCGAGCGCGCGGAGCGCGGGTGCGCAACCACCACGGCACTGCGCGAGCAGCCCCCGGGAAGCACGCGTCCCCCTCAGGGTGGTCAATTTCGCGAGAAATTGACCGTCACCCGGGTGAACGTCAATTTCTCGCGAAATTGGCACCTCCCCAGGTGACGCGGTGAGCCGGGCGCGGCGTACGGCGGCCCCGACGACTGCGGCACGACGCCGGGGAACACCTCCTGGACGTGTTGCTGCAAGCCGGTCGCGATCCGGATGTTCGCCGCTCCTTCGGTCAGGGAATCAGCGCGAACTGCGGATCGGTTGCCAGCGCGATCAGCTCGGCGAGATCCATCGGCGTTTCATCCAGCTCATCGACGACGGCGCGGCGCCTGCGCTGCCGCCGCCTGCCTTCGGCGACCACGTCGGCCGGATCGATCCCCATCGGCGGTTCATCGACGACGGCGGATCGCAGGCTCTCGCGCAGCAGTTCTTCCGACATCACTGACTCCTCTTCGCAACCGTCCAGGCCAAGTCCGGATCGGACTCGTCGAGCGCGGCGCGCAGGTTCTGCAACCCGCGCGACGCCTGGCTCTATGACCGTGCCTTCGGAACACCGGAGCGCGGCGGCGACTTCGGCCGTCGGCAGGTCCTCCCAGTAGCGCAGGACGAGCACCGCACGCTGCCGCGGCGGGGCCCGGTGCAACGCGTTCAGCACCGCGTCGCGGTGCCAGGCGCGTTGGCCGACTTCGGCCGGATCCGCTGTCGTGTCACCGGTTTCCGGCACTTCGCCTTGGCTCTCGGCGCGGCGTCACGGCGACGGCGTCCGTCCAGCCACACCCGCAGCAGCGACCTCCGCGCGTATGCATCCACTATGGACATATCCACCCGGCGCCAAGCCCAGTAGAGCTTGAGCAGCGTCGTCTGCACGAGATCCTCGGCGAGGTGCCAGCCCCCGCACGGGTACGCCGAGCGGCGCAGCTACAGCGCGCGTTCCTCGGCGAACTCGCGGAACGCCCGTTGCTGTCCGGCCCGCATAGAACATGTCCCCTTTCCGTGTACCGCCGCTCTATACGCGGCCGCCCCCAGCCCGGTTGCACGGACGATCATCCGCTCAAGACGCCTCAGCGCGAAACGGGTTGCTCCGGAACGGATGGCAGCGGTTCGACCAGGTGTTTCCCCAACCGCGCGCGAAAGCCGGGACGTGTGCCCGCTTAAGAGGAGCTCAATGACTCGGGTGGTGGTGGCATCCGGGATGTCGCGCCCAATATCGTTGGTCTGCAACGGTTGAGGAGTGAGGCGCAGCACCATGGACATCAACGGGTACGACGGCGACCGCCAAGACGTTTTCTGGATCGTCGGAATGGGATTGGCCGAGCGCCACGCCACGATCATGCGACCCGGCGCGGTATATGCCGGACAAGCCGTTCCCGCGTTGTGCGCGACCGAGCTGAAGATCCCGCAGCCGACGCCGATCGGCCGCGACCCGCGCTCGACGAATGTCACCGACAAGTGCCCGACCTGCACCGAACGCGTCGCCGAAGCCGACTTCGCAGAGACCACCTGGGACTTCTGAAACCGGAAAAATCGATCGCCATCGGACTCGCCGCGGGCTACCGTCGGTCGAGCCATGGCTTCCACGAGTTCCTTCCGCTTCCTGTGGTCCCTGCTCATGAAACGGCCGGGACTGCTGCTGCTCGGCACCGTCGCGGGCTCGCTCTGGATGCTGCCGACGGCGCTGATGCCGCTGGCCATCGGTTCCGCGATCGACGCGGGCATCCGTCCGCACGACGTCGGCGCACTGGTGGGCTGGGTGCTGGTCGCGCTCGGGCTCGGTGTCGCGCAGATGATCGCGGCCGCTTTCCTGCACTGGGCCGCGCACACCATCTGGTTGCACGGCGCGGCGGGTTCGCAGCGCCTCGTGCTGGCGCACGTGACGCGGCTCGGCGTCGTGCTGACGCGCAAGGTCCGCGCCGGTGAGGTGGTCGCGATCGGTGCCTCGGACATCTACCGAGTGGGCAACCTGTTCGAGGTCATCGGACGGGCGACCGGATCGCTGGTGTCGTTCGCCGTGGCGGCGGTCCTGCTGCTGTGGACCTCCCCGGTCCTCGGTGTCGTGGTGCTCATCGGCGTGCCGCTGGCGACGCTCGGCATCGGCCCGCTGCTGAGCCCGCTGCGCCGCCGCGAGGAAGCCCAGCGGGAGCAGTTGGGCCAGGTCAGCGCGCAGGCGGCGGACATCGTGTCGGGGCTGCGGATCCTGCGCGGCGTCGGGGGCGAGTCCCGGTTCCACGCGCGGTTCACCGAGGCCAGCCAGCGGGTGCGCGCCGCCGGGGTGGCCGCCGGGCGGATCGAGGCGTGGTTGGCCGGGGCCGAGGTGCTGCTGCCGGGTCTGGTGACGGTGCTGGTGACCTGGCTGGGGGCGCGGCTGGCGCTCGACGGAACGATCAGCGTGGGTGAGCTGGTCGCGTTCTACGGCGTCTCGGCGTTTCTGGTCATCCCGGTGCGCACGGCGTCTGAAGCCGCCTACTCGTTCGCTGCCGGAATGGTCGCGGCTGGGCGCGCGCAGGCGTTGCTGCGGGTGGAACCCGAGCCGCCATCGCCGGAGCGGCCGCGGACACTGCCATCGGGGCCGTTGGAGCTGTTCGACGAGGCCAGCGGGGTGCGGATCGCCTCGGGCGAGTTGACCGTGATCGACGCCGGGGAGCAGGTCGACGCCGTGGCAGAGCGGTTGGCCTGGCAGTCGCGGGCCGGTGACGTGCCACTGCGGACGGTCGAGCCGGACGAGGTCCGGCAGCGGATCTTGTTGGCGCACAACCAGGATCAGCTGTTCGCCGGCCCCGTTCTGGCCGAGGTCGACCTGGGGAACGGTGTGGACCTGGATGCTGCGCTACACGCTGCGGACGCGCACGACGTGCTGGCCGCGCTCCCCGCCGACGGCGTGCTGGACGAGCGGGGCCGCTCGCTTTCCGGAGGTCAGCGGCAGCGGTTGCTGCTGGCTCGCGCGCTGTGCGCGGACGCCGACGTGCTGATCCTCGACGAACCGACGTCGGCGGTCGACGCGCACACCGAGGCGCGGATCGCCGAGCGGGTCAAGGAATTCCGCGCCGGTCGCACCACGATCGTGCTCAGCCAGAGTCCACTCTGGACAGCGGTGGCGGACCGGGCACTGGACATGGGGGCGGAGAAGTGAAGCTGCCGTTGGCCGACGGGCGCACCGTCCGGCGCTGGGCGTGGCAGACGCTCCGAGCGCACCGCGGCCGGTTCGCCGCGATGATGCTGCTGCTCGGGCTGGCCACGGTGGTCGGCCTGATCGGTCCGCAGATCCTCGGCAAGCTGGTCGACGCGGTGGCCACCGGCACCACGGCGCAGCGCATCGACCTGCTGGCCGGGGTGTTCCTCGTGGTGCTCGTGCTGAACGCGCTGCTGATCCGGGCAGCGCGGATGCGCGCGACGCTGCTCGGCGAGCACCTGCTGGCCGAGTCCCGCGAAGGCATGGTCGGGCACGCGCTGCGGCTGCCGCTGGGCGCGGTCGAATCCGCTGGCACCGGCGACCTGCTCAGCCGCGCCACCACCGACGTCGACCGGCTGGACTACACGATCCGCAGCGCTACACCGGAGATCACCACCGCGCTGATCACCGTGCTGCTGACCGGCACCGCGATGCTGCTCACCTCGCCGCTGCTGGCCTGCGGGATGCTCGTCGCCGTGCCGCTGATGGTGCTGAGCACCCGCTGGTACTACCCGCGGTCCCTGCCGACGCTGCGCCGGATCATGGCCGGTTGGGCGGAAGTCCAGTCGAGCACGCACGAATCCGTCGAGGGCGCGCGCACCGTCGCCGCGCTGCGACTGGGCAAGCGCCGCATCGCGCGCAACGAGCAGGCGCTCGGTCAGGCCCTGGACGCCGAGTACCGGCACCGGTACCTGCTGACCGCCTGGCTGCCCTGCCTGCAGCTGTCGTACGTGCTGCCGATCGGCGCGATCCTGCTGATCGGCGGCTGGGCGTACTGGGGCGGCTCGGTCGAGCTCGGCACAGTCATCACCGTCGTGCTCTACGCCCAGGCGATGTCGAACCCGTTCGACGAGCTGTTCATGTGGATGGAGGAGCTGCAGACCGGATACACCGCACTGCAGCGGATCCTCGGCGTCCAGCAGGCGCCGACCGCCGACGCCCCGCCGCAGGAGGTGGACGGCTCGCGCGAGCTGGTCATCCGCGACGTGCACTTCTCCTACCGCGCGGACCGGGAGGTGCTGCACGGCGTCGACCTGACCGTGGCAGCTGGGGAGAGGCTGGTCGTGGTCGGGCCGTCCGGAGCGGGTAAGTCCACGCTGGGCCGGTTGATCGCCGGGATCAGCCGCCCCGACTCCGGTTCGGTCGCCTTCGGCCGCACCGAGATCGCCGACCTGCCGACCGAGCAGCTGCGCCGCGAAGTGGTTCTGCTGACCCAGGAACAGCACGTCTTCGCCTGCACGCTCCGGGAGAACCTGGCCCTGCCGGACCGCGAGTTCACCGACGACGAGCTGGTGGATGCGCTGAAGTCGGTCGGTCTGCTGGAGTGGCTGCGGTCCCTGCCAGCGGAGCTGGACACCGTGCTCGGCTCGGGTGGCCACCTGGTTCCGGCATCGCGGGCGCAACAGCTCGCGCTGGCCCGGGTGCTGCTGGCCGATCCGCACACGGTGGTGCTGGACGAGGCGACGTCGTTGCTGGACAACGCCACCTCGCGGGAGCTGGAGCGGGCGCTGGCCACGCTGCTGGACGGCCGGACGGTGATCGCCATCGCGCACCGGCTGCACAGCGCGCGCAACGCCGACCGGGTCGCGGTGATGACGGACGGGCACATCGTGGAACTGGGCAGCCACGCCGAACTGATCGCCGCCGGTGGCTCCTACGCCGAACTGTGCCGGGTGGGTCAGCCGAGCTGAGAGCGCAGCATCCCGCGGGCGGCGCCGCGCGGATCGGGGTTGCTCGCGATCAGGGCGTTGACCACGGCTCCGTCGACCAGGGCGATCAGTTCCAGCAGTCGGTCCCGGCTGACCTCCATGTCACTGCGGGCGAAGATCTCCGCGAGCAGGTCGTGCAGCTCCGCGCTGAGCTCGCGCATCAGCGGCGCGAGGTAGGGGCGGCGGGGCGAGCCGACCAGCCGCTCGTAGCGCAGCAGCACCGCTTCCGCGCCGCCGTCGCGGGAGTCCATGCCCAGCAGCATGTCCAGGAGCAGCTCGATCACCGCGTCCGTGCTGCGGGGTTGCTCGGCGAGCTCGTCCAGGCGGGCGCGTCCGACTTCGAGCTCGTGGCGCGACTCGTGCTCCACCGCGGCGGCGACCAGGTCGTCCAGCGAGGAGAAGTAGTAGGTCGTGGAGGCCAGCGGCAGTCCGGCGCGCTCGGCGACCGCGCGGTGCCGGACGGCCTCGAAGCCGCCCTCGGCGAGCAATTCCGCGGCGGCCGCCACCAACGCCTGCCGCCGCCGCTCGCCCTTCGGAGTACTGGCCGCTGTCATGCCTGCCGATCCTAAGCGTCGCCGAGCGCAGCCCGGTCACCACGCGATCTCACCAAAAGATCGCCCCACCCCAAGGTGACAAACCCCGAACGTTCCGTCACCACCCCACCACGTTCGTGCCAGGGAATTTCTCCACAACCCCCACCCCGGCTGTCCACACCTTCACCCGACCGGGTCCCGTGGACCACAGTTTCAATTGAAACTGTGGTCCGCCGTGGGGGAGATTTACAGTTTCAATTGAAACTGTGGTTTCGGAACCCCGGTGACACGGAGTCACCGTTGATCCTGCCGAGTCTTGGACCACCTCGATCGGGGGTCAGTGGCCGCCGGCGAGGTTGAGGCCGATGACGCCCGCGACGATCAGGACGATCGAGACCATTTTGAGGACCGAGAAGCCGTCGCCGAGCCAGATCATGCCGACGATCGCCGTCAGCGCGGCGCCGATGCCGGTCCACACCGCGTACGCCGGGCCCGCCGGCAGCTCGCGCATGGCGTAGGCCAGGCCGGAGAAGCTCACCGCGGCCAGCACGAAGAACGAGATGGTCGGACCCAGGCGGCTGAAGCCGTGTGAGAGCTTGAGCGAGATCGCCCAGCCCGCTTCGAAAACCCCCGACACCATCAGAATGATCCAGGCCATCATCGCTGGTCGCTTTCCCCTTCAACCCGGCACCCGAACGCCCATCAAACGTTATTAGTACGACCGTACCAATATTTTGGTACATCAGTACCACTCTGGTGACCGAAACCACCACCTCAACCTCCGCCGCTCGGGTCCAAATGACAGCGGCGCGAAGCGCCACCTTGGGGGTGGCGGTCGGGCGAAGGGCTGGCCCAATTTCGCGAGAAATTGACACCACCTCGGGTGACGCCGCTGGTCAGGGGTCCGCACCTTCACCCCTGAAGGTAGGTGTGGCGTCAGTTTTGCCTAAAACTGGCACCCGGTCGTGGCCGGGGCGTTCGGGCAGTTTAGTACTGCAACGGCAGTTCAGGGGTAGCCGCGTTTTCGGTAGTGGCTGGTTCGGGCTTGGAGTTGGCGTTGTCGGCGCCAGTGTGACCAGGC
>NZ_JBSFBZ010000054.1:0-54814 GCF_053593195.1 Saccharopolyspora sp. NPDC002376 | reverse complement strand
TTGCACCACAACGACTTCGGCGTGTCATCGTCACCCGCGCCAGCCACAGCAACGACGACTACCCAGAGCCACGGATGCTTACCCGGAAAGGCTCAGTGAGATGCCACCGTCATTGGCGGGACCGTGCCAGTCTGGCCGTTCGGCGAGGAGGCCCCGTCAAGGGCCTTGAGACGGCATGAATAGGACGGGTGGGACAGGTAGCCGGATACCTGTCCCACCCGTCCTATTCATGTGTTCTTCCTGGTCAACGGCCGCAGCAAGGTGTCACGTCGGCCGTGACAAGTTGACGGGTCTGGTGGCTTCCAGTGACGGGTGCCGATCGGTCTTGTGACGCCTACTCATCGACATCCAGACCACCGGAAGCCTGGGCGCGGCACTCGCCGATAGCGGCCCGAAGGTCAGCCGTGTAATAGCCGCGCACCTGGCGGACGGTGCCCTCTTCTGTCGTTGTCCTTCCCCGGCGTGGCTGACATCCGAGCTCGCCCATCTGCCGACCGAACATGGTCGGCTCGGCTTCGAGAGCGTTCGTCAGTTCGGCGGTGGGCACGAAATCGCGTTGGTCCAGATCTTTGCCGATGTATTCGACGACCGATGAGAGCGGTTCCGGCAGCTCGACTGGCGCTCCTGTCTCGGCGCCGGTGCCGAGCGCCTTCACGACGGCCGCCTGATCGATTGCCCGTGGGCTGTCGTCGCCAGCTGCGTGTCCGGTCAGCGTTCCGGCCGCGTCCCGGAGTGCGCGGCCTTGCTCGCAGATGGCTCGCCATTCGGCGTTGTGCATGTAGAAGGTCCGCACGTTGACCGCGAGTGTGTCGGCTCCTGTGTCGGTGTCGCCGTCCGGCCGGAGGATGCCGACGCCTTTGTGGCTGGGCAGCAGTGTGGAGGCGTCGAAGCCGCGGGTGTTCATCTGTTCGCCTAGCACGATGTTGGAGTCGCGCCAGTCCATCACCCGCAGCGCGAAGCGTGAACCGAGCACAGCTCGCAGTCGCGATGGGATCGTGTTCGAGTCTGGGCGCTGGGTGGCGAGGATGACCACGATGCCGACCGCGGGTCCCTTGCGGGCGAGGTAGGTCAGTAGGTCTGCGAGGTAGGTGCCGAGTGTGGTTTTCTTCCCCTCGATTTCCAGCTTTGTCGGGTTCTCGAGGTAGACCTGGACCTCGTCGATGATCACGGCCGTGATTGGCATGCCGAGGTCACGGTCTCGGGAGATGTCCGGGGTGATCTTGGATTCTGGGCAGATCTCGTCATCCAGTGTGGACATCCGGGAGAACCGTGCTTGCACCTCGGCGACCAGTTCCACCAAATAGTCCCGAACCGACTCGGCGTGGTCCTGCTCGTCACCGCAGACGTAGCGGTGTGCGACGGCTTCGGCTGCCTGCCAGTCCTTTCCGCCCTTGCCGTCGAAGACATACAGCTGCGTGTACGGATCAAGGATCAGCCCAGCCGCGGGTAGCCGGGTGGCGCACGTCTTGCCCTGCCGCGGGATCGCGCCGACGATCAGCGACGTCCACACCACTGGCAGATCAATCCGGCGGTTACGCGCGTCCCGGCCGAACGGGATCGACCGCCAGGCATCCCAGAACTCCACATCCAGCAGCGGGAACCGCAGCGGCGGCCCGGAGTGCGGATCGTCGTCGGCAACCCACAGGAACACCCGCCCGGCATGCCCACGCCGGCCACGCACCCGCTCGACGATCAGCTGCAACTCGTCAACCGCCAGCGCCGACGCGAGCGCCTCCCGGTGCTTGACGACGTCGGCCGCCTTACGGGTGGCAGGCAGGTCGACCGTGACGGCCCAACCAGCACCGTCGTGCGTGGCGCGCTCGACCAGGCGCAGCGATTCGTCCTTGCCGATCAGCTTGGCGTCCCGGAACGCATCGACCAGCACCTGCGGATCCATGGTCCAAGTGAGCGACCGCGGCCCGGCCAGCACCGGTTTGCGTCCCGGGGCACCGTCCTTGCGGCGTCCGAACACGGCCAGCGTCACCGAGCCGATGCCGGCTGCGGCCCACAACGCTGGTCCGCCGTACACGACATAGGCCACGGTGACCGCTGCGGCAGCGCCCAGCGCGACGACACCGGTCACCCGCCAACGGAACAGCGTCAGCGCACGAATCTCGGTGAACTTGTCCGCGAGTTTCTCGGACTGTTCGGCGGCGTCTCGGTAGTCGTGAACGCGCACCCACCGACGCCAGCCCTGGACGGCCGTTGCTGCGCCCCTGCCGACCGAGGACAGGAACCGCCACGGCGACCGCAGCATGAACGCTAGGGCGTCCATGGCCGCGTGCTTTGCTGCCTGCTGGGACTTCAGCGCGGCGGGTACGCGCGGTGAACGCTGCCACCAGTTCATGAACCGACGCCAACGGGTCGGCTGCGGCTCGGTCGGCAGGTCATCGTCGATCAATTCCGCGTCGAAGATGTGCCGCTCAACCTCGCGCGACTGCGCGGTAGCGGGAAGCGTCTCACTGCTCATCGCCGCTCACCTCCGCCGACAGCGAAGCGGCCAGCCGGGACGACAGACCACGTGAGCAGCCGGTGACCTCCCGAATCCAGGCAGGCGTCACGGTCACGTCCGCGTTCCACGCTTTCCGCGCTCGGTTCAGGTACTCGTCGAAGGACGTCCGCCGCTTCGTTTCCGGCGCCCGGTCGCGAGTGGGTTCGGGTGTCTGCTCGGCGTCCGTTGCCGAGCGGGTAGCCCCGGTGTCCGTGAACGCTGCCCGGACAGCTGCACCGAGCTTGTCGCGAAGGTCGGTCACGGCCTCAGCGGCGACGAACACGACCAGCGGTGGAACGGAATGCAGCACCACCATGTCGGCCGATCCGGCTGCGTATGCCTCCCAGGTGTTCATCACGTACGTGGCTGCGAGCGTGAACCACTTCGCGCCACGCACCCATCCGCCGGTGTGGATGCAGTATCGGGCGGTGACCTGCTCGGCCCGCAGGATCGCTAGGAGTACCAGCGACACCATCGGATCGAGCAGCCATGCCGCCAGCCATGGCAAGGACCAGGCAGCTGCGCCGTTCGCGGCGAAGCTCTGAACGTTGGTCATGGTGAACGCCAGCCCGAGCAGAATCCCGGTCCAGCACAGCCGGTCCACCTGCTGACGAACCTGCTCCACTGCTTTGGCCTCAGCAGAGGTGGGCGGCAGTCGCTGCCCACCCCGAGCCGCCGTTGGAACGCTCATTGCCGCCGCCCTTTCTTCTGCTGCGGCACGTCCATTGTGGTCACGGTCAATGCCTTGGTCAGCGTGTACGAGGCGAACAACGCCGGAACCCCGAGGACGGCGAGTAGCAGCGTCGTGTTGCCGGGGTGCGTGATCACGATCCACTGCACACCCACGATCGCCGCAGCCGTGACCACGACCCGCCCAGCCAGCGAGACCAGCCGGACACTCGCCCGAGCAGCTTCGCCGGCCTTCCGCGTGGCACGCGCACTTGCCCGCCACGTCATGACCAGGGCAATCAGGCCACCGAGCGCGGCCAGGATTTCGACGGGGGTCAGTTGCAGCATCATCGCGCGCCACCCCCTTCGGCCCGCTCCCCGCGCTGAAGCCAGTGCGGGTACAGCGCGCGCCGCTCGTCCTCGGGCAGAGCACCCCACACGCCGACGGTGCTCTCCCCGGCGGTGCGGAGATCCAGTTCGAGGCATTCGTCTTGGACCTGGCAGCCCGCGCACAGTCGCGCTGCCAACTCGCGATCAGTCATCGACTCGTCAGCCCAGGCAGGCTCGTCCTCCGGGATTCCTGCCATGCAGAGGCCATCCCGGAGCACTACGTCGGCCAGCACCGCGCTTGGCACCCAACGCACGCGATCCAGCCGCCAGGCGATACCGATCAGATTGACGTCGTTGTACGGGGTCATCACTGCCGGCCCCCGTCCTGCGTCTCGCTGTTGGTCGGCTCGCCCAGCAGACGAACCACCTCGCTGGCAGGGATCACGCGGCGGCCGTTCCGCTGCACGGTGCGCAGCGTCCCGAGCCGGATCGCACGAGAGATCGTCGACGGATCAACGCCGAGAATCCACGCGGCCTTGTGGACGGTGAAGTTGGCGTCTGCGCGGTTCAAAGCGCACCTCCCGTCAACCGGGCAACCTCGTTGGCAGTACGGCGCTCGGCCGCCATCCGGGCGACGTCAACGCAGCCGCCCGACTCGCTGGCATCGGCAGCCAGCTTGTCGACGGCGGACGCCGGGACGACGTAGCGCGTACGGACTCGCACTGCGGGGAAGGCGTCTTCTCGGATCGCTCGGTACAAGGTCGAGGGATTGCATCGCATGATTCGGGCGGCTTCCCGAACCGTGTAGAACGTCGGCTGCGCGACGTTTTCGGCATTGCTGTTCATGTCAGATGTCCTTTGATTGGAAACGGAAGAGCTTGTTTCAGCGCGAATAGGAGCTAGTTTTAGCGCTTTATGGCGCGCGAGGGCCGAAACGCGGCGTTAATGCATTGGGGTGGCCTCACGGAATCGAGTTAGCGCGCTAATCTCGGCGCTGAGGCGGAGCGCGGAGGAATACGTGACGGAGGACTGGGCTGCGGTCGCTCGTGCGATCGATCAGCGCACGAGCGAGTTGGGCATGCGCCAACGTGAATTGGCGAAGCGCTCGCATGTATCGCAAGCGACGGTGCGCGAGTTGCAACGCAACACCGTGCAGCGCCGCCGAAGCGCGCGAACCTTGGAAGCGCTGTCGCTGGCGCTCGGCTGGCACCCAGAACACCTGTTGGCAGTCCTGGAAGGTCGCAGGCCGCCAGCGGTCGGCGAGCCCGTGTCCACAGAAGATGACGTGCCCACCAGGTTGGCGGCGATCGAGCGTCACCTTCGCGAAATCACGCGCCAGCTCGACGATATGAACGCCCGGCTCGGTAGCGGGACTGATCGTGACGGCGGGCCGGCCGAATGACCGGCCCGACTTACGGCCGGTCGGCCGCACCAGGTGGGTGGTCACTGCTGTGCTGCGCATGCCACTAAGAAACGGCATTCGAGCGCGTTTTTGCAGATGACGCGGGTTAACCGCGAGCCCATTAACCGGAATTAACTTTGCAGGTCAAGGCTGTTATCCGACACGGGGGCGCTGATGACGGAGAAGCGACTTCAGGTGGTGCGCAAGCAGCTCGGTTACTCCGCGGACAACGTCATTCGGATGCTGCTTCGACGTGCGGAAGCACTCGATATCCCGGTGATGACTGCCGCAAGTCTGAAAACGAAGCTCTCGCGCTGGGAAAACGGCCACGAAGCTGTGAGCCAGCCGTACCGGCGACTCTTCCGCGAGGTCTACGGCCGTACCGACGCAGAGCTTGGCTTCCCGCCGGAGCCAGACGACGGCGATGCCGCCGAGCTCCGCTCGCGGTTGGAACTGGCGCGACACGTTGACGCCGAGATGGTCGCCATATTCCGGCGGCAGATCAACGATGCTCGGCACGTCGACCGCCGCTTCGGCGGAATCACCCTGCTCGACCAGCTTCGCAGTACCGTCCAGCAGGTTGAGGGCTTGCTCGGCTACAACACTGTGAGCAGGCAACGGGAAAGTCTCGCGGGCGCTCTTACAGAGGCGTCTACATTGGCCGGTTGGGAGGCACTCGACCGCAATGCGATCGGCCAGGCATGGGAGCACTACGAGCGCGCGAAGGCGGCAGCGCGTGAAGCGATGTCGCCAGCCTTGCTGGCGCATGCCACAGCAGAGCAAGCTTTCGTCCTGATCGACATTGGCGAAAGCGCCGCCGCCGTCGAGCAACTCGCTCACGCCCGCGAGCTCGCCGAGCAGGCCGCACCGCCGCTACTTCGTGCGTGGTTGGCCGCAGCACACGGCGAGGGCCTTGCCTCGGCAGGTCAGAGAGAAGGGGCGTTGCGCGCCTTCGACGCGGCGGACGCCTTGTTGCCAGCCGATCCAGCCGACGCCGCTCTGCCGTTTCTGTTCCTGGGCGACTCGCACCTTGACCGGTGGCGGGGTAATGCCCTGAGCAAGCTCGGTGAACCGGAGGCAATCGACCAGCTCGCAGACGCCTTGCCGCGCCTGCCTGCTGCGTTCGTCCGAGCTAGAACGGGATTGCTTGTCGATCTCGCATTCGCGTTCGCCGCCGCTGGCGACCGCGACGCCGCGCTTGACCACTCCAGGCAAGCGCGGCGACTGGCATCCCAGATCAAGTCTGACCGGCAGCTGCGACGCCTCGACAGTCTCGTTCTACCCGGCGCTAACGGCGCCGCGTGACGTCAGGTAGTACAGCAACGCCACCAATGTCCCCGAACCAAGCAGCTCTTGTCGCTGCGCCAGTTCGGTGACCCGCGACAGCGGCACCCACTCGACGCGCCCAACTTCCTCGGTGTCGGTCGGCTCGCCGATGTGCTTGGCGCCGCGCCACAGGTACACGTCCACAGGCGCCGTGACCTGGCCGGGCAGCGGCTCGAAGCTCACCAGGTGCTCGGCCTCACCGGTCGGCTCCCAGCCGCTTTCCTCAGCCGCCTCGCGGGCAGCTGTGCTCGCGGAGTCGTCGCCATCGTCGACCATGCCGCCCAACAGCTCGTACCCCCACTGCTCAGTGGGGAACCGATACCGCCACAACATCAGCGCCCGGTCCTGATCGTCCACAATCAACGCAATGGCGATCCGGGCAAGGTGCACGACGTGGTACTCCCACCGCTCACCGTTCGGCGCCTCCACGTCGGCGAGTCCTAGCCGCACCCAGCGATTGTCATAGACAAGCCGCTCCCCGTAGGTCTTCCATGCTCCGCGCTCATTACTCACACCACGCAGCCTACGGCCGCAAATCAACCAAAGCAGCAGACGATGTCCCAGCTTTGGACGAGCGGCAAAGCGGTCAGTGACGCTCGCCGTGGCCACCACCGGACCTACTGGGCGACGTTTGGGCTCGGCCCCAAGAACGACGCAATACCGCTGACTAGCACCAGCGACGACCCCACGACTACACTCCGAGGCCGCCTTTGTCGCGCTCTGCTGGCGGCAGCCCGTACCGGCCTCATCGGGCGACCGGCCGCTACCACCGCAACGAAGGCGGAGAGCGCGGTCTACAGGGGTTTAAGTCTTTAGTCATACGTCAAGGTTATGGCATTTCCATGGAGCGCCAACCATCTTGTGTGCTGTAACGACAGGCTATGGGTCCAATAATAAACCAGAGCACGTCAATTTCTTCTGGCAGTTCGATCGTTCGGCTCGGGCAAAAGTTGGCGCCATGCTCAGTTGCTGACTGGTACTCTGGTTCGGTCTCCCGGTCGAAAACGAGGACGGCGTGTTTCTGTGCGTTGGATTCTCCAGCAAGAGAATCGCGGACATTCTTGCCGTACTCTTCGTGAGCAAGCCAAAGCTTAATACGTTCGACTAGTGTGTCCGCGCTGCCGGTTCGGGTATATCCAGCCGCATAGGAAATATCAATACCAGCCTTTTCGCCGTCAACTAATTCGTGGCGAATGCAGAGGGAACTGTTTGTTCTTGCGTTTACATAATGAAACGCCTGGGCAGCCTCCGGATCTGCAGGCCAAACCGCTCGGGTGCTATGGGTGTTGTATTTTTCCAAAATGGCCAAATGTCGCTCTAGTTCGCGCGCCAAATTCTTGAGACGTGGTCGCGCTGGCTCCTTTTTGGTCCATGGGTGATCGGCCTGCCACTCAACTTCTCGTTGGCGTTTCGGAACAATTCCTCTGCCGAACTGGATCCTCGCGAGATTATCTAGCTCTGGATTGTCTGGAGGAAAGTCGGGCGTGGGCTCCATCACTGTCGAGTTTGTCGGCATCATGATTATAATGTGCCAACGGCCGCTCAGCAGAGATGAATCATAGGATGGATCAATTTGGATATTGGCCAGCTGTCGATAGTGCTGGCTAGCAATTTCCTTAACCTCGACTGCGTATGAACCGTCTGCTGAGCGGTAGTCGGGACTGTGGCGTTGCTGCTCGAATTTCGGCTCGACCTTATTGAGGTCCAAGAGTAATTCTCGTTCGAGGAGGGCCTTTGCTGTTAGTTCACTCTCGCTTTCTTTCTCAATTCTGTCACTTGTCCGCTTTTTCCCCATGTAAATTCCCTCCAGGCTTCTCAGGGTGGATCGCTATGGAATTCACCTAAGTCTTGCTAGGCACCCAGACTCTGCCAGCATAGTGAGTAGCCGGCGTACATCGTGAAGTTTTCTAGTCGTCAACCGTTCACGAACATACCTTTCGATTACGGCGTAGACATCTTCTCGTCCAGGCAGGCAGGTTCTCAGCAATTCGAATGCCCCGTCGAGTGCCTTTTCCTCGTTGTCGATCGGAAGCCTTGTGTGAAATTCCCAAGCGGGAACATCCTGGAGTTCTCCGCGCCATGCGCGTCTTTGCTTGGATATTTGGCGTTTTCCAGCGAGTTCCAAAGCTCGTAGAGCGGCGAACTCTACTGCAGCAACTTCCCACTCGGTCATGCTAACTATAACTTGGTGATTGCTGTCGTCTTCAAAGGTTTCTTGCCATTGCGAAGGCTGGGATTCGACTTCATCTGAAGAGGCGCCTGGTAGGGCGGGGTTCACGCCGAGTGGCCCTAATACAACTGGGCTATAAGTCATGCCGATGTAGTTGTCGTACACGTCGGCACGGATCAATTTTCTGTTCTCGCACTTGCTTGCATCGCCAATTACCAACGGTTCGCCGTCATCGGTGAAGGCGATGACAGGTCTAGCTAGCTGTCGGCTGACGATCTTCCTATTTTCGTCGGATTCTTTGATGTTGTATCGGGCGGTGATTCCAGGCTGAGCGGCGATCACAGACGTCACTATACAGTTACGACTGATCACCTGGAGTAGTGGATCAGCTGCCCCTGATGGCAGTTCTGACGACCACAGCTGGCACCGACGCGGCCACCCATCAGCACGCTGCCAAGCGAAACCCTGCTGCCCGGGCCTGGCGGTCAGCAGTTTCTATATGCCGAATCCCCAAGGGCTTCTGTGTGCTTTGGTGAGCTGGCCTGAAGCTGCGCGACGCCTCCCTTAGCTTTGGCTGCGTTTTGGCATGCGGCTGCCGAGGATCTCTGCTGCCTTCCGGTCCGACGCTGCGACCCAGGCGGCGTAGACGCGCAACGTCGTTGCGCCGCCCCCGCCGTGGCCGAGGCGGCCGGAGACGGTGGGGAGATCGACGCCAGCCGTTAGGAGCTCGGTCGCCGAGTAATGGCGCAGGGCGTGGAGGTGTGTGTTGATGCCGAGGCGGTCGGCCATGTCTTTGTAGCGCTGGGTTACGGCGTTGGGGGAGTAGGGCTCGGAGTGGTCCGGGGTTTTGGTGCCGCTGAAGACGAACAGGTCGTCGGTGAATCGCAGGCCCAACGTCTTCACGCGGTCGTGGACGCGTGCCTTGTGCTCGCGTAGGAGGGTCACCGTTTCGGAGTCGAGGGCGATGCGGCGGTTCTGGTGGGTCTTGGTGTCTTTTTCCTTGCCGCGGACCCAGTTTCGGCGGAGGTCGATCAGTTCTTCATCGAGGTCGATTCGGGAGAAGCGGAGGCCGACCAGTTCGCCTCGGCGCATGCCGGTGGTCATGGCTAGCCAGACGAGCGTTCCCCAGTCTTCGTCCATGCGGAACGCTTCTTCGGATAGGCGCGCAGCTTCGGCCGGGGTGGGTGGATCGGGCTCGGGGCGCTTTTGCCGGGGCTTGCGGGCGACGCGGGCCGGGTTTGAGCTGATCCAGTCCCAGCGTTCGGCGGCGTCGAGCGTGCCGCTGATGATCGCGTGAATCTGACGGACCGTCGACGCGGCCATTGGCTTGCACTCGTGTGCTCGGCAGCGTTCGGTCTTGCAGTCGTGATCGCCGTTCTTCTTGTGGCGTTCGACGAACGGCTTGCCGTCGCAGCGGGCTCGGCAGCGGCGCAGCTCGGTATAGAAGCTCTCCAGCATGCGCGCTGAGATCTTGTTTACAGCGGTCTCGCCGAGCGCGGGCGTGATGGAGCGGTTGATATAGCCCTCGTACGTGTGCCGGGTGCTGTCTTCGATCTCGCTCGTGCGCATCCACTCGGCGAGCGCGTACGACAAGCTCACCGACGACGGAGCGGAGCGCTGGCCGTCGACCTGGGCTAGCAGCTTGGTCAGTGCCTTCTCAGCGCGCTTCTGCGCTGCGTTATCGGTGCCGTTGATGGTCTCGCGGAGATAGACCCGCTTGCCGGTCACGGGGTCGGTGCCTGCGTAGACGATGGCCCGGAGGGTCTTCCCTCGTTCTTCGATCCGGCCGCGTTGACGGCCCTCAGTCCGGGCAAGACTCATGGCCGTGAGTGTACTCGCACCCACGGCCGCACCCAGCGGACCAAATCATGATCCATATTTTCAGTTGTTTTGCCTGGTCAAGGCTGGTGCCCCCGGTGAGATTCGAACTCACACTGGACGGATTTTGAGTCCGCTGCCTCTGCCGTTGGGCTACGGGGGCTTGTTGGGGACAGCTTACGGGATCGGTGATCTACCGGTTCGTAGGGGTGTGGGGTGGGGTCGTGAGTGCGCAGGGGTGTTCGGGCACTGTTGCGCACTCACGACCTCGGCGGACCTCGGTGGAAGGTGCGGCCGGGTCAGCGGCCGAAGTCCTGGGTCCAGTAGTCGCCGGTGTTGCTGACCGCGACGCCGATGGTCTTCAGGGAGCAGTTGACGATGTTGGCCTTGTGGCCCTCGGACTTGAGCCAGCCGTCCATGACCTCGTTGGCGGTCTTGTAGCCCTGCGCGATGTTCTCCGCGCCGGGGGAGGGGTTGCCGGCCTTCTTGATGCGCTTGTCGAAGGTCACGCCGTCCGGGGTCGTGTGGTCGAGGTAGGAGCGCTTGGCCATGTCGGCGCTGTGGGCGGCGGCCGCCTTGGTGAGTCGGGAGTCCACCTTGACGGCGCTGCAGCCCGCGTCGGCCCGGGCCTTGTTCACCAGGGTCACGACCTGGTCCTCGGCGGAACCGGATGCCATCGCTGCGGGGGCCCAGACGGCGGATCCGATGCCGATCACCAGTGCAGTTGTTGTGATTACGGAGCGTTGAAGATTCGGGGTCTTCATGCCGGTTCAAGCTACTCAATTGGATGAGATCGAACTGTTATATATGAAATTGGTAACACAGAGTAATGCGCTCCGTGATGGTTCGACCACTCTCCGGTCGCCCGTTGTGTCCGCCTGGTCCCATTCCTCCCGGTTCGGGACCCTGGTGGCGGTGATCATCGCGGGTTAGGTTCACAGCTCAACTGAGGGTCGCCGGTCGGACGGGGGCTGTGATGGTCGACGAAGCCGGGATCGAGCACGACGACGCCGGACTGCGGCGGAGCCTGAAGAACCGACATCTCCAGATGATCGCCCTCGGCGGCATCATCGGCGCCAGCCTGTTCATCGGCAGCGGCGCGGTTATCTCCACCGTCGGCCCCGCGGCCGTGCTGTCCTACGGGATCGGCGGGCTAATCGTCGTGCTGGTGATGCGGATGCTCGGCGAGATGGCCACCGCCTCGCCGACGCTCGGCTCCTTCATGGAGTACGCCCGTACCTCGCTGGGCGACTGGGCGGGATTCACCATCGGCTGGCTGTACTGGTACTACTGGGTCGGCGTGGTGGCCTTCGAGGCCGTCGTCGGCGCCGAGCTGATCAACCCGCTGGTGCCGGTGATACCGCAGTGGGTGCTGTCGCTGGTGCTGATGCTCGCGCTGACCGCGACGAACCTGAACTCGGTGCGCTCCTTCGGCGAGACCGAGTTCTGGCTGGCTTCCATCAAGGTCATCACCATCGTGATCTTCCTGCTCTGCGGCGCGATCTTCGTGCTCGGGCTGTGGCCGGGCGCGGAGTTCTCGGTGGGCAACATCGCGCTCGACGGCTTCGTCGCCAACGGCGGGTTCGCCGTGCTGCACGGCGTGGTGATCGTGATCTTCTCCTACTTCGGCACCGAGATCGTCACCATCGTCTCCGCCGAATCCGACGAGCCGGAGCGCTCGGTGGCCAGGGCGACCAAGGCCGTGGTGTGGCGGGTGCTGCTGTTCTACGTCGGTTCGGTGGCGCTGCTGGTGATGATCACGCCGTGGCGGGAGATCCCGACCGACGGCAGCCCGTACGCGGCGGCGTTCTCCCGGTTCGGCCTGCCCGGTGCGGAAGCCGTGGTGAACGTGGTGGTGTTCACCGCGGTGATCTCGGTGCTCAACTCCGGGCTCTACACCGCATCCCGGATGCTCTTCGCCCTGCAGCGGCGGGGATTCGCGCCGGGCTGGGTGCGCGACATCAACCGGCGCGGGGTGCCGTGGAAGGCGATCCTGCTGTCCACATTGGTCGGTTACGTCGCGGTCGCGGCCAGCTACGTCTCACCGGACACGATCTTCTACTTCATCATCAACTCGGCTGGCGCGGTCGCGCTGTTCATCTACGCGATGATCGCCGCCTCGCAGCTGCGGATGCGGCGGCGGTTGGAGCAGGAGGCGCCGGAGCGGCTGAAGCTGAAGATGTGGTTCTTCCCCTACTTGACGTGGGCCACGCTGGTGGTGATCACCGCTGTGATCATCACCATGGGGGCCATCGAGGAAGTCCGCTCGCAGCTCACCCTCAGCCTCATCAGCCTCGCTGCCATCCTGCTGATCTACCTGCTGTTCGTGCGCCCGCGCGTGGCGCGGCGGCGCACGGGCTGATGTCGCAATGGTCACGTCACGTGTTTACCTCGGCGTGAAGTCGCGACCGGTATTCTGCGGTTCCGGTGCAGATCGCAGCGGAAACCCGAGCTCTATGGAGGACCCCGGTGACGACGCCGGCTACCGAGGACACACGCGAGGCCAAGCCCGTCGAACGTCGCGTACTCGTGGCCGAGGACGAGGCGTTGATCAGGCTCGACCTGGTGGAGATGCTCCGCGAGGAGGGCTACCAGGTCGTCGGTGAGGCCGGGGACGGTCAGGAAGCCGTTCGCCTCGCTGAGGAGCTGCGCCCCGATCTGGTGATCCTGGACGTGAAGATGCCGAAGATGGACGGCATCGAGGCGGCCTCGAACATCGCCGGTGAGCGGATCGCGCCGGTGGTCATACTGACCGCCTTCAGCCAGCGCGACCTCGTCGAGCGGGCGCGTGATGCGGGGGCGATGGCCTACCTGGTCAAGCCGTTCGCCAAGCGCGACCTGGTGCCGGCCATCGAGCTGGCGGTGTCCCGGTTCACCGAGGTGCAGGCGCTGGAGGCCGAGGTCGCCGACCTCAACGACCGCCTCGAAGCGCGCAAGACCATCGAGCGGGCCAAGGGCCTGCTGATGAGCAAGCACAACCTCTCCGAGCCGGAGTCGTTCCGCTGGCTGCAGCGCACGGCCATGGACCGCCGCACCACCATGAAGGCGGTCGCCGACGCGGTTCTCGAGAACCTCTCCTGACGCGTTAGAGCCCGTGAGTCCTTTGGGTTGCCATGGCGACCCGAAGGACTCACGGGCTCTGTGCATCACTTGCCGGGTGCTTGGTCGCGCAGTACGCAGGTCAGGCGCGCGGTGCAGGTCCGGCGGTCCTGGTCGTCGACGATCGTGATCTCGTAGGTCGCGGTGGAGCGGCCCCGGTGCACCGGTGTGGCCACCCCGGTGACCTTGCCCTCGGTGACCGCGCGGTGGTGGGTGCAGGACAGCTCCAGCCCGACCGCGATGCGCCCCGCTCCGGCGTTGAGCGCCGCGGCGATGGAGCCCAGCGTCTCGGCCAGCACCGCGTTCGCGCCGCCGTGCAGCAGGCCGTAGGGCTGGCGGTTGCCGGCGACCGGCATGGTGGCCACCACACGATCGGGTTCCAGCGTGTCGAACTCGATCCCCAACTTGTCGGTCAGCTGCTCCTCGGCGCCCTTGAGTAGCTCGATCGTAAGTCCGTTGTCGCTGGTCATCGGCTCACCGCCGTTGACTTTGGTCACCCCAGGTGCCTCCCGTCGCCTCCGGTCATGCGCTGTCGGAGCCTCAGCCTAGACTCGCCGCCGTGACGCATTCCGAGGACCGACGCCTGCTGCTCATCGACGGCCACTCGATGGCCTATCGCGCTTTCTACGCCCTGCCCAAGGAGAACTTCCAGACCGGCACCGGGCAGCACACCAACGCGGTCTACGGGTTCACCTCGATGCTGATCAACCTGCTGCGCGATGAGCAGCCCACGCACCTGGCGGTGGCCTTCGACGTCTCGCGCAAGACCTTCCGCAGCGAGGCGTTCACCGAGTACAAGGCCAACCGCAGCAAGAGCCCCGACGAGTTCCGCGGCCAGGTCGCCCTGATCCAGGAAGTGCTCGGCGCGCTGAACATCCCGGTGCTGAGCAAGGACAACTACGAGGCCGACGACGTCATCGCGACGCTGACCACGCAGGCCACCGACGGCGGCTTCAAGGTCGCGATCTGTACTGGCGACCGCGACGCGCTGCAGCTGGTCACCGAGGACGTCACGGTGCTGTACCCGACGAAGGGTGTCTCGGAGCTGACCCGCTTCACCCCGCAGGCGGTGGAGGACAAGTACGGCCTGACCCCGCAGCAGTACCCGGACTTCGCGGCGCTGCGCGGCGACCCCTCGGACAACCTGCCGAAGATCCCCGGGGTGGGGGAGAAGACCGTCACCAAGTGGATCCAGCAGTTCGGCTCGCTGGCCGAGCTGGTGGACCGGGCGGACGAGGTCAAGGGCAAGGCGGGCCAGGCGCTGCGCGACCACCTGTCGTCGGTGCTGCTCAACCGGCAGCTGACCGAGCTGGTGCGCGATGTGGAGCTGGAGGCGGCTCCAGCGGAGCTGGAGGTGCGCGCCTGGGACCGGGACGCGGTGCACCGGCTGTTCGACGACCTGGAGTTCCGGGTGCTGCGCGACCGGCTGTTCGCGACGCTGTCCAGCGCCGAGCCGGAGGTCGAGGAGGGCTTCGAGGTTTCCGGCGGTGTGGTGCAGCCCGGTCAGCTGCCCGCTTGGTTGGACGAGCACGCCCGCAACGGAAACCGCGTCGGCCTGGCGTTCACCGGGCAGTGGGCGCGGGGCTGCGGTGATCTGACCGGCTTGGCCCTGGCCACCGCGGACGGTTCGGCCGCGTTCGTCGACGTCAGCGCCCTGACCGCTGAGGATGAGAAGGCGCTGGTGGCCTGGCTGGCCGATCCGTCGGCGGCGAAGGCGGCGCACGACGTCAAGGGCCCGCTGCACGCCATCCGCGACCGGGGCTGGACGCTGTCCGGGCTGACCAGCGACACCGCCCTCGCGGCCTACTTGGTGCGGCCCGGCCAGCGCTCCTTCGAACTGCCCGACCTGGTCGTCCGCTACCTGCAGCGCGAGCTGCGCGCCGAGGCCGGCGAGGAGAACGGCCAGCTGTCGCTGCTCGAGGACGAGAGCGAAGCCAAGGAGAAGGAGGCCTCGGCGGAGCTGATCAAGGCGCGCGCGGTGGCCGAGCTGGCCGACGCGCTCGACGTCGAGCTGGACCGCATCGACAGCCGCGCACTGCTCACCGACCTGGAGCTGCCGCTGCTGGTGGTGCTCAGCGAGCTGGAGGGCGCGGGCATCGCGATCGACGCCGAGCAGCTCGCCGAGCTGGGCGCGCACTTCGCCGCGCGCGTCAAGCAGGCCGCGCAGGAGGCCTACGGCGTGATCGGCAAGGAGATCAACCTCGGTTCGCCGAAGCAGCTGCAGGTGGTGCTCTTCGACGAGCTGGGCATGCCGAAGACCAAGCGCACCAAGACCGGTTACACCACCGACGCCGAGGCGCTGCAGACGCTGTTCGAGAAGACCGAGCACCCGTTCCTGCAGCACCTGCTGGAGCACCGCGACGCCACCCGGTTGAAGACCACTGTGGACGGACTGGTGAAGTCCATTTCGGACGATGGCCGGATCCACACCACGCTGAACCAGACCATCGCGGCCACCGGCCGGTTGTCCTCCACCGAGCCGAACCTGCAGAACATCCCGATCCGCACCGAGGAAGGCCGGCGGATCCGCGAGGTGTTCGTGGTCGGAGGCGACTACGCGGAGCTGATGACCGCCGACTACAGCCAGATCGAGATGCGCATCATGGCGCACCTGTCCGGCGACGAGGGGCTCATCGAGGCGTTCCGCTCCGGCGAGGACCTGCACAACTACGTGGCCTCGCGGGCGTTCGGGGTGCCGATCGAGGAGGTCGACCAGGAGCTGCGCCGCAGGGTCAAGGCGATGTCCTACGGCTTGGCCTACGGGCTGTCGGCCTACGGCCTGGCGCAGCAGCTGCGCATCTCTGCCGACGAGGCGAAGGAGCAGAGGGACGCCTACTTCGCGCGCTTCGGCCGGGTTCGCGACTACCTGAGCGAGGTCGTCGACCAGGCCCGCAAAGACGGCTACACCTCGACGATCCTCGGACGCCGCCGCTACCTGCCGGACCTGACCAGCGACAACCGGCAGCGCCGGGAGATGGCCGAGCGGATGGCGCTCAACGCGCCGATCCAGGGCAGCGCGGCCGACATCATCAAGGTCGCCATGCTGGGTGTGCACCGAGCGTTGCGGAACAGCGACATGCGGTCGCGAATGCTGCTGCAGGTGCACGACGAACTCATCGTCGAGGTCGCCGACGGCGAGCACGCCGAGGTGGAGAAGCTGCTGCGCGAGCAGATGGGATCGGCCCACGAACTCTCGGTCCCGCTCGAGGTTTCGGTCGGTTCGGGCCGATCCTGGGACACCGCCGCCCACTGAGGATTCCCCGCGATTTTCCCGCGATTTCACCGCAGTTTCGGGCTCGTTTTGCGTGGCGGTGCGTGTGGCGGAACCTCAGACGTTCCCTGGACTGCGGGTGCCCCTCCTGATGTATGTCCAATACACGGCGGAGGGCCGTCCTCGCCAGGAAACGTCTGAGAACCCGCGGTGCGAGTTGCGAGGGTGGGTGAAGCGCTGCGCGCTTGCGACGTCTTCTTCCTCGCGGGGCCTCGGTCTTCGCGGCTGAGATCTCCGATCAGGATGCGATTTCAATGGACGTTGGACGTCTGATTTCCATTGAAATCGCGGAACTTCGGTGTGTCGGGCGCACGACATGCCGGAGGTTGCGGACGGCTCCCGCGATTTCCGTTGAAGTTGCGGGGCTCGACGAGGTTGCGGGTCAGTCACGAAGTCGTCGTTGTTCGGCGCGCGGGCGGTGGGGCCGCTTTGAATGGCGGACATCACCGTCGGTGCCCCCGCCCGCCCCTGCGATCGATCGATGCGGATAGCCTGCCGTACGCGTGACCGGTCGCGGTGGGGGCATCCGAACCGCTTCCGCGCCGATACGAGGAGGAGCATGATCAACATCGACAGAGTGGACCACCTGGTCCTCACCGTCGCCGATGTCGATCGGGCAGTGCAGTTCTACGAGCAGATCCTCGGCATGACGCCGGTGACGTTCCCGGGCGAGCGGCGGGCGGTGAGCTTCGGCCGGCAGACCATCAAGCTGCACGCGGCCAGCGAACTCGTCGAGCCGACCGCCACGCACCCCGTGCCCGGTTCGGCGAACCTGTGCTTCATGACCACCAACGCGCTCAGCGAGGTCCAGGAGCACCTGCGCGCCAACGAGGTGCGCATCGAGGAGGGCCCGGTCAGCCGCATCGGCTCCGAGGGGCCGATCACCTCGCTGTACCTGCGCGACCCGGACGGCAACCTGATCGAGGTCGCCCGCGCCGACGAGCCAGTCGAGTAGCGGATCGCCCCGTACGGGCGGCATTCCCGGAACTGGCGTCAAAGCGGTCGGCATATACCACGCAAGCTCTGCGTCTGATCACTCGAATGGCCCTGATCGCCTGATCGTGTCTTGCGGCGCACCGATAGCGTGCGGCACGTCGGAGAACGTGCGTGCAGCTTGTCGGGGGCCAGGGACGTGGGCTTCACCGCCTCGGAGTTCACCCGTGACGGCTTCCCCTCAATGGAGGGGGAGCTCGTCGAGGCGTTCGACTGTCCGGTGGACGTGGGGGATGAGCGGCAGTGGCTGGCTTGGCTGACCTCGGAGTCGGCCCGGCCGGGCCACGGCCGCGAGCAGCTCGCCACCGCGCTGATCACGTACTGCCAGGGAAAAGGCGTCCAGGTCCCGGGACGGGACCAGGCCCGCTGCGCGGCGGAACGCGCGTTGCAGGACTTCGAGTTGGGGCTGTGCCAGCGCGTCGCGGACCAGCTCGGTGATGCGGCCGATCTGCTGGAAGCCTTGCTCGCGGAGTCGGTCGGAAGCGGCTGGCTGCTCGAGGAGCTGCGCCCCGAGGTGCGCCCGATCGATCTGCGCTCGTTGGTCCGCGAACTGGACGACATCATGTCGTTGCAGGCACTGGGCCTGCCGACCGATCTGGCAGCGGATTCGGCCGATCAGGTCTGGCTGCGGACCCTGTTGGCCGAGACCGAGAAGTTGACTGCACTCCGCCAGCTGCACCTTCCGGCCGATGTCTTCGAGGACTTCCCGCCGGAACTGGTCGCCGCGTGGAGCGCCCGGGCGGCCGTTTCGCAGCCCTTCGAGCTGCGGGCCCTGTCGCGGCCATTCCGAGTGACGCTGGCGAGCGCGCTGTGCGAGGTGCGCCGCGCGGAGATCACTGACCTGCTCGGGCATGCCCTGGTCGGCCTGCTCCACCAGATCCGGGCCCGCGCGGAGCACCGGCTCGGCGGTGCGGCCGACGACGTGTTGCTGCCCGGCACCGCGCGGGACGTGCTGCTGCTCAAACTGGTGCAAGCCGCTGTCGAGCACCCCGACGACACCGTGCGCGCTGCGCTGTTCCCGGTCGCCGGTGAGCAGCTGCTCGAGCAGCTCATGCGCGACATCGAAGCCCACGCCGCCGCGTCCACCAAGCGCAAGCGAACGGTGCTGCGTGGCACCTATTCGGCCTGCTACCAGCAGTTGTTCCGATTGTTGCTGGAGAGCTTGGAGTTCGGCAGCAGGGATGCCGACAGCTGGCCGATCATGGCCGCGCTCGGCGAGCTGGTCAGCGACTACACCGCCTGCTGGGCCCGCGGGAGGTTCTACGAACCCGACGACGACGCCCCGCTGGAGGACGTCGTGCCGCCGGAGTGGCAGGCCGCGGTCGTGGACCGGGAAGGGCGCGTCGAGCGCATCGCCTACGAGTTCTGCGTCCTGGTCTCGCTGCGGGACCGGCTCTGCACCCGGCAGATCTACCTCGCAGGCGGCCGCAAGTGGGGCGAACGGCCTGACCCGGTGTCCTGGCCGAAACAGGACAGGGCGGCGGGCTAGCAAGCCCACCGCCCCGTCCCGGGAACAGTCCTGGTTCGGTCACGGCATGGCTCGGCATCGCTGGATTGCTCGGCGTCGTGGCGACCGCGCTCGTCGTCCCGGACATGCAGAAAGCCGCTGCGACGGGCCTGGTGTTCGTCCTTGTCCTGTTCGCCGCGCACGGGACCACGCAGCGCCGCCGGACGCTGAGCAGCGACTCGACGCCCGAATCTCCTTGGTTTCACGAGAAGAGGCCCCGCTGCTCGACGGGAGCAGCGGGGCCGGTTGAGTTCGTCAGACATCAATCAGAGCGACAGCTCCGGCTTGAGGCGGGACGGGGTCCACACCTGCTGGCGCCAGGCCGCGATCGTGCTCAGCAGCAGTGCCGCGACGAGGTAGCTCGCCAGTACCGCCACCGAGGTGCCGACCGTCGCCATATCGCCGCCGTAGATCAGGTGGCGCAGGCCGGTGACCACGTAGCTCAGCGGGAGCACCTGGTGCAGCGGGTGCAGCGGTTCCGGAATGGTCTGCCACGGGAACGTGCCGCCCGCGGTGACCAGCTGCAGCACCAGCACGACCAGCGCGATGAACTTGCCCTTCGGCCCGAACGCCGCGTTGAGCGAGTGGACGATCGCGGTGAACGCGAACGAGGTCAGGACCAGGAAGCCCACTGTCTGCCACGGGTTCGCCGGCTGGACGCCCACCGCGTAGACCACGACCAGGTACAGCAGGATCGCCTGCACGAAGCCGACGATCGCGGCGGGCAGCCAGCCGCCGAGCGCGACGCGCCACGGCGCGACCCCGGCCGCCAGCGCGCGGCTGGACAACGGCCGCATCAGCAGGAACAGCACGAAGCCGCCGATCCACAGCGCCAGACCCATGAAGTAGGGGGCCAGCCCGGCACCGTAGGTGTCGGCCTTGACCTGGGCCATGGTGTCGATGGCGACCGGGTCGCCGATGGTGTCCGCGGTGGCGTCGCGGGTCGGCTCGTCCGGGTTGGGGATGTCGTTGACGCCGTTGCCCAGCTCGGTGGCCAGGGTGGTGGAGCCGTCCTTGAGCTCGCCCGACCCGTCGCGCAGCTGGGTGGCACCGCCGGCCAGCTGGTCGGCCCCCTCGGTGAGCTTCTTGGTCCCGGTGACAGCCTGCTGCTCGCCGTCGCGCAGCTGCTTGGCGCCGTCGTCGAGCTTGTTCGCGCCGGTCGAGAGCTGGTCGATGCCGTCGGTGAGGGCGGGCACCGCGTTGGCCAGCGTGCGGTTGCCGTCGGCGACCTGGCGGGAACCGTCGGCCAGCTTGCGCAGCTGCCCGACCTGACCCTGCACCTTGCCGTTGGCGTCGATGATCGGGCTGTTGAGCTCGTCGAGCCCGGAGGTCGCCTTCTCGATGACGTCCTCGTCCACCCCGGCCTTGCGCAGCTGGTCGGCGATGCTGCTCTTGGCGTCGTCGAGGTGGTCCACGACGTTCTGGGACGCGCTGCCCAGCGATTCGGCCTTGCTGGCCAACTGCTCGTTGCCCGCGGCGACCTGCTCGGCGCCGTCGGCCAGCTTCGCGGTCTGGCTCGGCAGCGGAGCGGTCTGCTGCTTCAGCTGCGACACCCCGTCGCGGAGCTCACCAGTGCCGTCGGCGAGCTGCGTCGCGCCGTTGGCGAGTTCGCGCTGGCCGTCGAGCAGCTCGTGGGCACCGGCCGACAACTGCGCCGAGCCCTCCTGGGCCTCGCCGAGCCCGTCGTGGAGCTGCCCGGCGCCATCGGCGATCTGGCCGGTGCCGTCAGCCGCTTCCTGCGTCTTGTCGTGCACCGTGGCGAACCCGAGCAGGAACTGCTTGGCCGCCTCGGTGCCAGCGCTGGCGGCGACGCCCTTGCTCACCTCGGAGGCGACCTTGTCGGCGATGGTGCCGGCGATGTAGTTGTTCGCGTCGTTGGTGACCAGCTGCAGCTTGGCCTGACGGGGCTCGAAGTCGCTGGGGGAGGCCAGCGCCGCGGAGAAGTCCCGCGGAACCACCAGGGCGAAGGTGTACTCGCCGGTGGACACGCCCTGCCGGGCGGTGCGCTCGTCGGTGCGCGACCAGTTGAACGTGTCGGAGTCCATCAGCTCCTGGTACACGTCCTGCCCGGCGTCGAGCCGGGTGCCGTCCTCGAGGTCCGCGCCGGCGTCGTCGATGACCACGGCGGCGGGCACCGAATCGAGCTTCCCGTAGGGATCCCAGTTCGCGTAGATGTACAGGGCGCCGTACAGCAGCGGTACCAGGGTGACCGCCAGCAGCGCCAGCTTGGGCAGCTTGCCGGAGGTGAGCCGGCGCAACTCGGTTGTGGCGAGCCGGAGACTAGTCATCGCTAGGGCCTTCAGTGAAATCCGATGTGGACAGTTCGGGGTTGTCGGCGCCGACGCGAGCTGGCGTGACGCCCAGCTTGTCGGCCGAGTGCGGGGAGCAGAGCGCGATCACGGCCAGGCCACGCTCGGCCTGGCGCACGGCCAGCTCGTACCAGCCGTGCGGCTCGCTGCCGTGGCGGTCCGGGCAGTCCAGGACCAGTGCTTTCGTGTCGCGGCGTTCGCAGGCCAGCTCGATCAGCAGTTTGGTGCGCTCGAAGGCGGGGAGGTTCTCGAAGCGCTCATCTGCGTTGCACTCGCACGTCGACAGCCATCCGCGGACCTTGCGCCGGGTGGACCACTTGCCGGCCAGCGCCAGGCCCTCGGCGATGACGTCGCGCACTGCGATCGAGCCATCAGGTTCGGTTATCTCCGGCGCGTCGACGACCGCGACCTGCTTGCGCAGGGCGCCGGCGTCGAGCGCGCCGTCCAAGCGGACGGTGCCCTTGCTGGGGCGCAGCCGACCGGACAGCACCAGCGCGAGCGCCGTGTGTCCCGAGTTCGGGTCGCCAGTCACCAGCAGCGCTTGGCCGCTGCGCACGCGCAGCGAGGTGGGGACCAGCAAGGGTCCGTGCGCTCCGTTCACCTCGACGCCGGTGGCGACGATTTCCAAGCCGACTCCTCGACTCTCACGGCTGGTGCACCGGCCCGCGCAACGCGGTGGCCGGGCGCACCTCCCACATGGTCCACAGCGGTCGATAGCCCTGTCGGGGCCAGAACACCGAGGACAGCGGGTTGGGCGGGTTGTAGTACAGGAAGCTGCCGACGGCTCCGGCGCGCACGAACTCCTCGTGCACCGAGGTCATCAACTGCTGACCGACGCCGGTTCCGCGGGCCTGCTCGCGAACCGACACGCAGTTGACGTAGGCCCAGGTGCCGGGTCGGAGCCGGTGGCCGGCAGACGGCAGGTCAGCGTCGACCCAGCCGCACTCGGCCACCGCGACCGGAGTGCCACCCCGTTCCGCGAGCCAGACCGGATCGCTGGAGTGCAGTCGCACGTGGGCAGCGGTCCGCTTCAGCTGCGGGGCGTCGGGGCGGTACGTCGAGGAACCGACCAGGGCGGCGTATTCGAGCTCGAGGAGGGTGAGTTCGACGACGGCGTCCAAGTCGGCCGGTCCGGCGCGACGTATAGTTACGGTACCAGATAGTTCCGTAAATGTGCACGGCGGAGTGGGAGGGCGCACAGCAAGGCAGGACAAAGGGGTAAAACCGCTGTCCAGCAATGCTTTTGCGGCGAAAACATCCCGGCTCGGCCACGTCACCAAGCACGACGAATCGCGTTCCGGGACGTCCTGTGCGGCCAGCCAGTCCTGCCACGCCGCGAGCAGCGCTTCCATTCCTTCCCGGGAGTGCTCGCCGATCAGCGGGAACAGTTCGAAGACGGAACCGGGCTGCCACAGGCCCTGCACCGAGCCGGGCAGGTTCGACGTCCGCGCCATGATCCCGGCGACCGCGTCCCCGCTGGCGGTTCGCGCCATCAGCGGCTCGCCTCGTGGCACCGGATAGCCGTCCGGCAACTGGGGATCCAGTGCGGCGAACCGGGCGCACTGCGTCTGCAGTAGCTCTTGCGCAGTCGCCACGGCTGCTCCTCGGCGAAGGGGTGGTCCGCGGCACATCGAACCAGGACTCGCGAGAACCTTCAGCGCGAAGTGCGCCCCGGGCGGTCGAGATCGCATGCCGACCCCGCGGTCCCTGTCTGGGATGTCGCAATTTCCATTGTGCTTCGCGGTCACGGGCCGGACAGGATGAAAAAGACTCAATGGAAATTGCGCCCGGGAGTCGTTCGGCGGCGACGAATGGCCGGACATTTCGGACGGCTGTCCGGGTATTCCGGGTGAGAAGCGGCAGAACCGTCCCCGGGTATTGCCGCAGGGACGGTTCTGTCAGCCGTCGAGGGTGCAGACGAAGATCGCCGTGCCGGGGAAGTAGCGACCACGCAGCGGGCTCCACTGGCCCCAGGTCTCGGTGTGCCCTTCCGGCCACTCCGGCTCGATCATGTCGACCAGGTTCAGTCCGGCGCCCGACAGCGCGCGGACGTAGTCACCGAGCGTGCGGTGGTGCTCGACGTAGGTCGCGCGGCCGTTGCCGTCGATCTCCAGGTACGGCGTGCGGTCGAAGTAGGACTGGGTGACGGTCAGCCCGGTCGGTCCCGGGTCGTCGGGGAAGATCCAGCGCATCGGGTGCGTCACCGAGAAAACCCACCGGCCGCCCGGCCGAACCACCCGCGCGACTTCGCGGAACACCGCGCCGACGTCGGCCACGAACGGCACCCCGCCGAACGCGGAGCAGGCCAGGTCGAACGAATCGGTGGCGAAGGGCAAGCAGTCCGCGCTGGCCTGGACCAGCGGCACGTCGGTGCCGCTCTGCCGCCCGCCCTCCGCGGCGTGCCGCAGCATCCCGGCCGAGATGTCCAGGCCGACCGGTAGTGCGCCCTGGTCGGCCAGCCAGCGCGAGCAGGACGCCGCGCCGCAGCCGACTTCCAGCACCCGCTTGCCGCGCACGTCGCCGAGCAACCCGGCCTGCTCCTCGCGCAGTCGCTCGGGGCACCAGACGAAATCGCTCACGCCGAGGAACGCGCCGTGCTCGGAGTGGTAGTCGTCGGCGTCGGCGTCCCACCACAGCCGGTTCGCGGCCCGGGATTCCACCGCCCCGACAGTGCGTTTGCTCACACCCACCGTGCCCAAGGTGTGCTCCGCGGAGCTACCCTGAACCTCTGTGCTCTCGGGATCGTCGGCTCGTGTCAAGGGTTCTCCCCGCCGATAGTGGGTACTGCTCGGACGTGAAGCATTGTGGTCGTCCGGCGCCGCCTGCTCGTCGGGCCTACCGCAGTTTGCCTGGCGATCGAGAGAGCGCGTACGATACCGCACGCGTCGTGGGTCTTCCACCGTCGCCGTCGCCGAGCCGGGTCGCACCCGGTGGAGCGAGGGGATTCGGGGGAGTCGGACCTCGCGGTCCAGCCGCCGGTTGGACCTGGGTTCGGACGCCCGCAGCGCACTGAAAACGCAGAACCAGCGACCAAACTATCCGTACCGGAGCAACCCACCTGATGTCCACCGACACCACCACCGTCCCGACTGCAGCCGCCACCAAGCCGCAGGTCGCAGTGAACGACGTCGGGACGGAGGAGGACTTCCTCGCCGCCGTCGACCAGACCATCAAGTACTTCAACGATGGGGACATTGTTGAGGGCACCATCGTCAAGGTCGACCGTGACGAGGTGCTGCTTGACATCGGCTACAAGACCGAGGGCGTCATTCCGTCCCGCGAACTGTCGATCAAGCACGACGTCGATCCCGCCGAGGTCGTCACCGTTGGCGACTTCGTCGAGGCCCTCGTCCTCCAGAAGGAGGACAAGGAAGGCCGGCTGATCCTCTCCAAGAAGCGTGCGCAGTACGAGCGCGCCTGGGGCACCATCGAGGAGCTCAAGGAGAAGGACGAGCCCGTGCGCGGCACCGTCATCGAGGTCGTCAAGGGCGGCCTCATCCTCGACATCGGGCTGCGCGGCTTCCTGCCGGCGTCCCTGGTCGAGATGCGCCGCGTCCGCGACCTGCAGCCCTACGTGGGCCGCGAGCTCGAGGCCAAGATCATCGAGCTGGACAAGAACCGCAACAACGTGGTCCTGTCCCGTCGCGCCTGGCTTGAGCAGACCCAGTCCGAGGTCCGCAGCGAGTTCCTCAACCAGCTGCAGAAGGGCCAGGTCCGCAAGGGCGTCGTGTCCTCCATCGTCAACTTCGGTGCGTTCGTCGACCTCGGTGGCGTTGACGGTCTGGTGCACGTCTCGGAGCTGTCCTGGAAGCACATCGACCACCCGTCCGAGGTTGTCGAGGTCGGCCAGGAAGTCACCGTCGAGGTCCTCGACGTGGACATGGACCGCGAGCGCGTCTCGCTGTCGCTGAAGGCCACCCAGGAAGACCCGTGGCGCCAGTTCGCCCGCACCCACGCGATCGGTCAGATCGTGCCGGGCAAGGTCACCAAGCTGGTTCCGTTCGGTGCGTTCGTGCGCGTCGACGAGGGCATCGAGGGTCTGGTCCACATCTCCGAGCTGGCCGAGCGCCACGTGGAGATCCCGGAGCAGGTCGTCCAGGTCGGTGACGAGGTCATGATCAAGGTCATCGACATCGACCTCGAGCGTCGTCGCATCTCGCTGTCGCTGAAGCAGGCCAACGAGGGCTTCAGCCCGGACTCGGAGTTCGACCCCACCCAGTACGGGATGGCGGCCGAGTACGACAACGAGGGCAACTACATCTACCCCGAGGGCTTCGACCCGGAGACCCAGGAGTGGACCGAGGGCTACGAGACCCAGCGCGAGGAGTGGGAGCGCCAGTACGCCGAGGCGCACACCCGCTACGAGAAGCACATCGCGCAGATCGCCAAGGCCCGCCAGGCCGACGCGGAGGCCGCTGCGGCCGCCGCTGCCGGTGGTGGCGAGGAGTCGGCGACCGGCGGTGGCAACTACTCGTCGGCCTCCAGCGACGAGCAGGACAGCGGCTCGCTGGCCAGCGACGCGCAGCTGGCTGCGCTGCGGGAGAAGCTCTCCGGCGGTGCGTGAGCTTGAAGCCTGACGGCTGAAGCGAAGCGGCCCCGCACCTTCTGAGGTGCGGGGCCGCTTTTCGTTTCGGGGCGTCCCGGACGGGTGGGCGGGCTGGCAAGATGGGCCGCGTGTTGCGAGTGGGATTGAGCGGTGGGATCGGGTCGGGCAAGTCGACAGTGGCCGGGCGGTTGGTGGAACTCGGCGCAGTGCTCATCGACGCCGACGTGCTGGCCCGGGAGGTCGTGCAGCCGGGCAGTCCGGGCCTGGCGGAGATCGTCGAGCGGTTCGGCGAGGACGTGCTGGACGCCGACGGCGCATTGAACCGCCCCGCGCTGGCGGCCAAGGCTTTCGCCAGCGATCAGGCCCGAGCGGACCTCAACGCCATCACGCACCCCAAGATCCACGCCCTGACCGCCGAGCGGATGGCGCAGGCCCCTGCGGACGCGGTGGTGGTGCACGACGTGCCGCTGCTGGTGGAGGCCGGTTACGCGCCGAACTACCACCTCGTGGTCATCGTCGACGCGCCGGAGGGCGAGCGCGTGCACCGGCTGGTGGAGCGCGGTCTGACCGAGGAAGACGCCCGAGCGCGCATCGCCGCGCAGACCACCACCGAGCAGCGGCGCGAGGTCGCCGACGTGTGGCTGGACAACAGCGGCCCCGTCGATGAGATCATCGCCGAGGTCGACGCGCTGTGGCGGGACCGGCTGGCGCCCTTCGAGGCGAACGTGCGGCTGCGTCGCCGTCCGCCGAAGCGCTCCCCACGGCTGGTCGACCCGAACCCGGACTGGCCGCGCCAGGCCCGCTGCTTGATCAACCGGATCGAACGAGCTGCGGGAGACAAGGCGGTGCGCGTCGACCACATCGGTTCGACGTCGGTCGCGGGCCTGCCAGCGAAGGACATCATCGACCTGCAGCTCACGGTCCGGTCCCTGGCAGACGCCGACGAGCTCGCCGATTCCCTCGTCGAAGCAGGATTCCCGCAGATCCCGGAGATCCGCGGCGACACCCCGCACGACTTCGCCCCGGACCCGCAGCTCTGGGAGAAGCGCATCCACGTCTCGGCGGACCCGGCCCGATACGTGAACCTCCACGTCCGAGTGGACGGCACCCCGGGCCAACGAGTCGCCCTCCTATTCCCGGCCTGGCTGCGAGCGAATGAAGCGGCCCGGGCCGAATACCTCGCCCTCAAACGAGGAGTCGCGAACGCCCACGCGACCGACCCGGACCACGACGCCTACGCGGACGCCAAAGAACCCTGGTTCGCCAAAGCCCTCCCCGAAGCCTGGACCTGGGCAGAAAAAACCAACTGGATCCCGTGACCCAAGACTGACGGGCGCTTCGAGTCCTTAGGAGACTCGAGGCGCCCGTCGTTTTGTGCTCGGCTGGGGGTCTGGGGGGGAGGATGCTCGCCCCCCACCTGGTTCAGGGGGTTGAGCGGAGGATGTTCGCGATTCTCGGCCGACCGGTCCCTGCGGTGTCGGGGACCGGATCAGTGGCTTAGCACAGCTCGCCCTGGATGGCCTGCAGACCGGCGCTGGCGAACTCCTCATCCAGGTCAGCGGGCGCACCCACGACGCCGATGCCGGCGCCCGAGGAGCCCGCGGTCACCGGGAAACCGCCGCCCAGGAACAGCGTGCCCGGGATGTCGCGGAGGCTGGCGCCGTTGCCGTTTAATCTGGTCTCGGTGCCGGTCGGGGTGTTCGGCACCTTCTGGGCCTACTGGAAGCTGCGCGACATCGGCACCGCCGAGCACGCGAAACCGGACTGGTAGGCAAAACTGACGTCACCAGAGGTCGAAGATGCCTCGGTGGGCCAGCCACTGGTTCAGGTCGCGGTGGCGGGTGACCTCGTTCAAGGTCCGGTGCACCGTGTGCAGCGCGTAGTCCGCTTCGCCGCGGTGCAGCGCGCCGGTGGCGACTGCGGTGGCGAACTCGGCGGCGTGGGTGATGCGCGCGCGGCCGCGGTCTCGGACCTCCAGCCCGAGCAAGAGGTCGATTGTCGTCCAGGACCGGGTTTCGCGCTTGATGCGGACCGCGGTGAGAGTGCTCGGCCCCGGTCGCGAATGCCTGCTGCGCGGGCGGTAGCGGGTCAGCCGGAGCCCGAGATCGGGCAGCAGCCAGGTGATCTCGGCGGCGTGGTCCGGCGCGTCCGGGGTGGGACATTCCACCGCCAGACCCCACCGCTCGACGTGGCACACCTCCAAATGGTGAACGAACCCGGAGGGATGGGTGCGCTGCGAGCTGAACACGTCGATGACTTCAACCAATTGGGGAGAAATCGGAGCCGCCACGGTTTCGGAGAGTAGCGGGAAAAGCGCGGCTGGAGATCATCGTCGATCGGTTTTAACGTAACTTTTCAGCGCTCGTCGGATATCGATTCGCGCTGGCCACGGGCATCACCGGGTTGGCGGTAGCCTCCGCTGGCCGGGTACGGGATCGTCAACGGGTTGCCCGTTCCAGGACAGCTCGATCTCTTGCTCCCGCAGCCACGCGGACAGGTCGTAACCGTGCCGCGCGAGCCCGTCGACAGCGGCATACGCGCGCTCCATCGCCCTCTGCGCGGTCTCGGCATCGAGCAGCTCCGCCCGCACCGCCAGGACGAACTCATCGGCGTCCAGCAGATCCGCGCTGCGGTGGGTTCGGACCTCGACGTCCAGGTAGTGGTCGACGGTCCGCCACTGCTGCTCGCCGACTTCGACGTCCACCACGTCCAGGTAGAAGTCCAGGTCCCGCTCGTGGCCGGGCTGCCAGTCCCAGCGGGTCACGCGCAGGCCGAGCGAGGGCAGCAGCCAGGACTCGAGGGCGGCGAGCTGCGGGTGGCCCGGCATGATCCGGGCGAGGTAGAGGCCGAAGGGCTCGCGGTGGAAGCGCTGCACGGTGCGCACGTGGCCCTTGGGATCGGTGTTGGTCCCCGCAACCAGGTCGAACACCTCGACCTTGGGCGGGTGCACGGGAAGTCCGAGCTCTTCAGCAATCTCGCGCTGCGTGGTCACAGGACCACTGTATGCGGCGGGCGCGACGTCCGAAGGTCGTCGCGCCCGCTAACTGTTCACCACTGTTGTCCTGTCACCTCCCGATCGGTTGGGGTCAGGTCGAGGCGCGGGTGGCGAAGGCCGGGGCCATCGTGCCCAAACCCGCGAGTACCAGGATCGCCCCGCCGATGACGTTGCACAGCACGGTGCTGGTCATGATCGCCGTCCCGCTCATCACGAACACCGACACGATCGTCCACACGCCCAGCACCGGGCAGGTCCAGGCGATTCCGTGGGTGCGGTGGAAGGCCGCCGCGAACGACAACCCCAGGACGGCCGCGGTAAGGCCGGTCACCAGGTTGTTCAGCGCCAGCGATGGGGTGCTGGCGTAGAACCCGGTGATCCACGGTGACAGCGCGACGAACAGACCGCTCAGCACGACCAGCCCGTCCGCCACCTGAGCAGTCGGTGTCTCCGACGCCCGCTCGTAACGCATGCGCATCTCGCTGAGATCAGGATGCCCAGCGATAGGTGTGCTGCTAGACATCGCATCACCTCCCGCACTGGCGTGACGCAACCCATTATTCGCCCTGGAAGCGGTTCGGGCATCCCGTGACGCGACATGATGTCGGTGGGTGCTCGTACGCTGGGTTCCGTGGCATTCGCGACTGAGCACCCCGTACTGGCGCACTCCGAGTTCCGGCCGGTCAGCGACATCCCGCGGGCCGACGGCCGGTTCCGCATGGTGAGCGACTACCAGCCTGCCGGTGACCAGCCCAAGGCCATCGAGGACCTGGAGCGCCGGATCAACTCGGGCGAGAAGGACGTGGTCCTGCTCGGTGCCACCGGTACCGGTAAGTCGGCCACCACGGCCTGGCTGATCGAGCGGGTGCAGCGCCCCACCCTGGTGCTGGAGCCGAACAAGACCCTGGCCGCCCAGATGGCCAACGAGCTGCGCGGATTCTTCCCGGACAACGCCGTGGAGTACTTCGTCAGCTACTACGACTACTACCAGCCCGAGGCCTACGTCCCGCAGACCGACACCTACATCGAGAAGGACTCCTCGATCAACGAGGACGTCGAACGGCTGCGCCACTCGGCCACCTCGAACTTGCTCAGCCGCCGCGACTGCGTGGTGGTCTCCTCGGTGTCGTGCATCTACGGTCTGGGCACGCCGCAGTCGTACCTGGACCGGTCCATCCCGCTGACGGTCGGCGGGGAGATCGACCGGGACGTGTTCCTGCGCGCGCTGGTGGACGTGCAGTACACCCGCAACGACATCGCCTTCGCTCGCGGCACCTTCCGGGCACGCGGCGACACGGTGGAGATCATCCCCGCATACGAGGAGCTCGCGGTGCGGGTGGAGTTCTTCGGCGACGAGATCGACCGGCTGTACTACCTGCACCCGATGACCGGTGCGATCGTGCGCGAGGTGCGCGACCTGCGGATCTTCCCGGCGACGCACTACGTGGCGGGACCGGACCGGATGGAGAAGGCGATCCGCGGCATCGAGGCCGAGCTCGAGGAGCAGCTCGACCGGATGGAGAAGCAGAACAAGCTGCTGGAGGCCCAGCGGCTGCGGATGCGCACCCAGTACGACATCGAGATGATGCGCCAGGTCGGCTTCTGCTCCGGCATCGAGAACTACTCGCGGCACATCGACGACCGCGCGGCCGGAACGGCGCCGGCGACGTTGATCGACTACTTCCCGGACGACTTCCTGCTGATCATCGACGAGTCGCACGTGACGGTGCCGCAGGTCGGTGGCATGTACGAGGGCGACGCCTCGCGCAAGCGGACCCTGGTCGAGCACGGCTTCCGGCTGCCCAGCGCGCTGGACAACCGGCCGCTGACCTTCGAGGAATTCGCCGACCGGATCGGCCAGTCGGTGTACCTGTCGGCCACGCCGGGCCCCTACGAGATGGCGCAGGCCGGCGGCGAGTTCGTCGAGCAGGTGATCCGCCCGACCGGGCTGGTCGACCCCCAGGTGGTCGTCAAGCCCACCGAGGGCCAGATCGACGACCTGGTCCACGAGATCCGGGAGCGCGCCGAGCGCGACGAGCGGGTGCTGGTCACCACGCTGACCAAGAAGATGGCCGAGGACCTCACCGACTACCTGCTCGAGCTGGGCATCCGGGTGCGGTACCTGCACTCCGAGGTGGACACCCTGCGCCGGGTCGAGCTGCTGCGGCAGCTGCGGCTCGGGGAGTACGACGTGCTGGTCGGCATCAACCTGCTGCGCGAGGGCCTGGACCTGCCAGAGGTCTCCTTGGTGTCCATCTTGGACGCCGACAAGGAGGGTTTCCTGCGCTCCGGAACGAGTTTGGTGCAGACGATCGGGCGTGCGGCGCGAAACGTCTCCGGCGAAGTGCACATGTACGCGGACCGGATGACCGACTCGATGCAGCACGCCATCGACGAGACCAACCGCCGCCGCGCCAAGCAGATCGCCTACAACGAAGAGCGCGGCATCGACCCGCAGCCGCTGCGGAAGAAGATCGCCGACATCCTGGACCGCGTCTACACCGAGTCCGAGGACACCGAGGATTCGGTGGCGGTGGGCGGTTCGGGCCGCAACGTGTCGCGCGGCAAGAAGCCGACCGGCGAAGCGGTGGCCAGCGCAGGCCTGCTGGAAGACCGCGACATCAAGTCGATGCCCCGCGCGGAACTGGCGGACCTGGTCCAGCAGCTCAACGACCAGATGATGAACGCGGCCCGAGAGCTCCAGTTCGAACTCGCGGCCCGCCTCCGAGACGAAATCCACGACCTGAAGAAGGAACTCCGAGGAATGGACGCCGCCGGCATCGAGTGATGGTGTAATGGTGCCTCGATTGGCCCGATGGATTACGCGCTTCGCTAGCTACATTAGGTCGGGGGAGAGGGCGGTTCAATCGATTAGCGGCACCATGACAATGCCGACTTCGCTGATTTGACGAGTTTGCGCAGGTCGGAGTGGCTTTCGGTGCGGTCCTGTCGCCAGATTAAACCGGTCGCCAGCGCCGCGTCGAAATCCTCGAACGGCAGTATCACGGTGTTCTCGCTGCGGTGCTTGCGCATTCCGCTTTCCGGATCCAGCATGGAAATGGAGAACGCGCCGCCGTTGGCGACCAATTCGCTGGTGCTGCCGTAATCACCGGTGTTCACCGCCATCCGGCGGTGGATCCCGGCGGCCCGCAGCCGCACCTCCACCTCGTCGAAGTAGCTGGGCAGCATCCGCGCGGCCGGGCTGGCGTAGGTGTGGTTGACCAGCTCGTGAGACCGAGGTCCGGGAGCCGAACTCGGTGGCGGGCAGCACCGCGCCCAGCGGCTCGCGCATCACCTCGAACACCTCGATGCCCTCGGCGTGCACCGGCAGGTGCACCAGCGCCAGCGCCAGCTTGCCGCGCTGCACCCCGGCGAGCAGGTCGCTGCTGCCGCCCGGCCAGCGCTTGACGTCGCATTCGAACGTCTCCATGGCGTCACTCGAGTCGTCGAAACGGTCCGAACTGTGCCCTCGAGGTTAGCACGCGGCGGCTGAATTCCCTTGCCGGGCAACGGTTCTGCGGCGCGATGGTGCGGAAAAAATCATCACGGACGGGTTTGGTCGGTGTGATAACCGGGACATCGGCAAGGCGAAGATCAACGATGTGTGACCGTCAAGCGTTCAGCGCGGTCAATGGTGTGACTACAGACGTGCCACGGCAGAGTCCGGGGCGGCGGCACGGCCTCCGGCGGGCGTGGTGACCGAACCCGTCGCCACTGCGCCACCGACGAAACCAACTGCTGCGAAAGCAGAGCCGGGCACCAGCACGGTCTGATCAGGGCAGCACGATGAAGGGCGCACCCTGGTCGATGTGCGGCTTCCCATCGGCGGTTGGGGCGAATCGCATGGATGTCGAAGACGTACGGCCCCGCACTCTCGTTCACGCCAGCGGAGCACAACACTCCTGCCAGACCGAATCGGAGCCGTGGCCGACACATCCGCAGACCTGTTCGGCATCCATGAACTCCATGATCCACCACTCCGGAGGCAAGGTTTTTCTCCGAGATAGACTGCACCCCAGCCGATGAAGGCGTACTGCTCGTTTCCCAACTCGGTCTCGAGCACCAGCGCATCAGCACGTGGAGGCGTCATGACCGACGATCCGATCCTGGAAGTGCTCCGCCGGGCCTTCCTCCGTGTCGAGGACTGGCGCAAAGTCTCACCGCGTGAATGACGCCGACGTTTCAGCACTTGCGGGGCCGCGGCCTCGGTGTATTGGTTTCCGGACGGCAGTCGTTGATCAACGGCATGCAGTCGCTATCCTCCACGCAGTTACGACGCTCCCCCCACAGGGGCAAGCGGAGGGCGGTCAGGCCGCTGCGGCCTGACCACTCCGAAAGGATGGACTTTTGAGTTTCGACGAAACCCAGGACCGGTTGGAGCACCACGACCCTGACGAGGCCGCGAAGAGGCGGGTAGCTCGTCTCCGCGAGTACGGGCTGTTGGGCGTGGAACGAGACCGGGAGCTCAACGACTACGCGGCAGAGATGGCGAAAGCGTTTGGAGCCACCGCCGCGGTGGTCAACATCTTCGACGACACGAACCAGAACTTCGTCGGGATCCACATGGAAGAAGGAGACACCTCCACGCTGACGAAGATGCCGAAGGACGCGGGGTGGTGCCCGCACACGATGAAGCGCGAGGTTGCGTTCCCACTGGAGAACGTGGCCGACCACCCGAGGTTCTTCGTCGGGAACGTGCTCGTCGAGAACATGGCGGTCGAGAGCTACCTCGGGATGGCGCTGCGCGACAGCGACGGCACCCGCCTGGGCACGGTGTGCGTGGTGGACACGGAACAGCGTAAGTGGGACGTGCCGCTGATCAAGGACTTCGCGAACCGGGTGATGCGGAGCATTCAGCAGCGCGGGCCGCAAGGGGAAGCGTCGCGCTGATCGTCGATGGTGCGGTGCGACTCACGTGGGCTGTCCGGGGATTGATCAGCCCGTGCGCGTCGCACCGCGCCCCGTCATCGCGTGTTGGCTGAGCCGATGTTCCGCTGCAGGAGCGGGTCGAAAGCGTGCTCTTCGCCGGGCCTGCGCTGGTCGGTGTCGCCGATGTCCGCCTCATAGCCGGCGATGTGCTGGAGCAGCGTCGATTTGCTCGGCAGGTCCAGCCGCACATCGCGGTGGGCGTCCATGAGCCTCCGGCGCAGGCGGTGCTCACACCACTCAGCGGTGATGCCGTGCATCTCGCTCCGGAATGCCGCCGCGCTCGTCAGCGCGGCCAGAATGCTCCAGCACAGCAGGTCGCCGAGCACGTTGAATCGAATGTGCTGGGCCTGCTCGGTGCGATCGTGGAGCGAGATGAACTGCTCGGCCTCGTCGATGAGGCCCGCGACATGCCGGGACACGCCGGGGATGGCGCCGACGAGCTCTCTGAAGGTGGCCGGGGAGCGGCCGATTTTCAGCCCGGTGTAGAGGGTGACTGCCTCGGTCGCACCCTCGAAGATCCGCAGCAGCCGGTAGTCCCGGTAGAACTGCCCGACGACGTTGGTGTCGAGGAAGCCGCGCCCGCCCAGCATCTGCACGGCGCGGTCCACGACGCTGAACATCTCCTCGGACCCCATGATTTTGGCGACGAAATAGAGCAGCTCGTGGGGCTGATCGCCTCGGTCGAGGATCGTGGTGATGTGATCCATCAGGAGCTCGATGGCCTGGGTTGCGGCCACTGCCTCGGTGAGGATCTGCTGGGTCCGGCCGTTGTCGATCAGCAGGCCGGTGGCCACGGGGCGGCGCGTTGCGTACCGCGTCTGGATCTCCAGCGCGCGCTTCATCACGCCCACGCTGCCCGCGCCGATCACGAGCCTGCTGAGCATGAACGCCGAATTCGCAGCGGCGATCCCGTTGCCTTCAGCGCCGAGCCGCCACTCTGCCGGCACCCACACGTCCTCGAGTCTCAGGGTGACCTGTGGAACCGCCCGCAGTCCCAGCGTCCGCACCTCCGGTCCCACGACGAACCCCGGAGTCGCGCTGTTCAGCACGAAGCCCGTGTAGCCCTGCGGTGTGCCGTCCGTGTCGTAGCAGCGCGCGAAGATGTTCAGGTATTGCGACGAACCGCCCAGGCTGATCCACCGCTTCATCCCGTTCAGGACGTAGCTGCCGTCGGGCTGCTTGACTGCGCTCGTGGTCATGCCGCGCAGGTCGGAGCCCATACCCGGCTCGCTGGCCGCGCTCGTGGTCAGGCTTCGGCCTTGGGCCAGCAGCGGCAGGACCTGCGCTTTGACGTCCTCGGATGCGTGGTCCATGATCGGCGGAATCCCGACCATGTTGTGCACCGCGGTCATAACGAAGAGGTTGCAGTCAATGGCCGCGAGTTGCTCAATAATCCGGAAAGTGTCCCGGTAGTTCAGTTCGAGCCCACCGTATTGCGCGGGAACTCGCAGCCCCCACAGTCCATGACTGGCGAAATCAGGAACGAGGCACGGATCAGCGGAACGTCGATTATCCATTCTGGGAGAGTCAATCCTCTCCCGCGAATACCACCTCAAAAACTCGAGGATATCCGCCGCTTTAGGTGAAACACCAGGGGGTGCAGTGGGGGAATTTTGGTACAGTTCGCCACCTGAGCTCGCGAGCTCGTGTAATGACGTCAACCCTACTCCTTGTCCGGGGGAGGCGGAAGCTCCGACGGTGTGCATCGTGCGACACACTACTTGAGTTCCAGTCGCGCGAGAACCGGTCTCTACCACTGGTTTTAGCGGAGTCGATCACAGGTCGGAGTCAAGATCGGTGGCGGAACGCAGTCTAGTAGTGTTGTTGGTGTCTTAGTAGGGTTGTTGGCGCCATACCGATGATGAACCCTTGCGATGTTCGGCTTGAAATTACCGAGGGGTATCCAGAGCATCCGCGGATGGACGATGGTTCACAGGTCCTGCTGGTTACAAGCAGATTGAGTAGAACAAGCCGTGCTTGTTCTACGGCACGAGCGATGCCGTGGTGATTTACCAGGAACTCGCCCCCTACGGGCTGGTGCGTGACCCGATGGTCGAGCTGAGAAGGGAATTCTGCGGCCTGTGCGGCCCGCTTGACCGGTGACTGGTCAACGTCGAATGCTCCGGTCACCACGACGAGCCCGACGACTACTAGCTCGGCATCAATCGATGAAAAGGGATGGCCGCGGAGTGTTCACCCCAGCACTTCGATTGCTCCCGAAACCCCGCCTCGCCGCAGCTCCAGGAGCTCGCCGACGGGGTCGCCAAGTCGGCCTCGTCGAAGACCGCGAACGTGCAGAGCCAGCACGTGCTGCCCAGCACCGAAAACCGAAGAGCCTCAGCGCTTCACCAGGTGAAACGCTGAGGCGTTTTAGAGACTGCCTTCGATCCGGGTTTTGATCTTTTGCTTTGATGCGCCGCCAGGCGTTTGGGCCGCTCTCGCAGCTTGCACCGTGGGTTCTCAGCGTTCGCCTGGCGAGGACTGCCCTGACGCCGTGCATTGGCACCCACAAGTCAGGGCACCCCCGAGGTGCTTCGCGGCCCGTGGGTGTCTACCGGAATCAGGCGCTGCTAGACACCCACGGGGGACTCCGCTTCCAAATGGCGTCTACATCGGACGTGATGTCAGGACGTGTTCGGTGAGTTGCACCAGCACCGACGCCGCCGAGCGCCGATCCCGCGCATCGCAGGGCACGACCGGGACGTGCGGCTTGATGTCCAGCGCTTCGCGCACTTCATCCGGGCGGTAGTGGAAACCGCCCTCGAAGTGGTTGACGGCGATGACGAACTGGATGCCGCGCTCTTCGAAGAACTCCACGGCGGCGAAGCAGTCCTCCAGCCGCCGAGTGTCGGCCAGGATCACCGCGCCCAGCGCGCCGCGCACCAGGTCCTCCCACATGAACCAGAACCGCTCCTGGCCCGGCGTGCCGAACAGGAACAGCACGATGTTCTGCGGGTCGAACGTGATGCGGCCGAAGTCCATGGCCACGGTCGTGGTCTTCTTCTGACCGACACCGGTGAGGTCATCGGTGCCGATGCTGGCGACGGTGAGTGTCTCCTCGGTGGTCAGCGGTTCGATCTCGCTGACCGACCGGACGAACGTGGTCTTCCCGACGCCGAATCCGCCCGCGACGAGGAACTTGAACGCGGTCGGGAACAGCTCAGAGCTGTCGGAGACCATGCAGCAACGCCTCCAGTTGATCTCGGTCTGGCATCTCGGTGGGCACGCGGGTGGTGATCGCGCCCCAGTCGATGAGGTCGGACAGCAGTACTTTGGTGACCACGGCGGGCTGCCGCAGATGAGCGGACACCTCGGCGACCGAGGTGGCGAACCGGCAGAGCTCCAGCATCCTGGCGTGAGTCGGTTCGACCCGCTCCGGAGTCAGCCGACCGGTGGCCCGCACGAGCGACTGCAGCGACAGCGTCGCGGATGGTTGGGTCCGGCCGTTGGTGAGCGAGTAAGGCCGCAGCAGGGGGCCTGCTTCGTTGTCCAGCCACATCTTCTCCGGTCCCGACATCGTCACCTGCCCAGCTCGCCGGAACTCCGCGCGGCGGTGGGCTGCCGCGCAGCGGTGGTGAGGTGCGTGGGCACCCGCTTGACGAGCTGGGCGATCTCGTAGCCCAGCACCGCCGCGTCCGCCTCCGGGGTCGCGAGCACGACGAGCACCGCGCCGGGGCCGGCGGCGGAGACGAAGAAGATGATGTCGTCGAACTCCGCCACCACCTGCCGAACTCCGCCGCCGGAACCGAAGCGGTAACCGGCGTTGCGGGCCAGCGAGCACTGCGCGGCGGCCCAGGCCGCCAGCGCGTCGGCCTCGTCGGAATCCAGTCCGTGGTGGTATCGGCGCAGCCCGTCCGAGGAGGCCAGCAGGGCGCAGCGGGTGTGCGGAACACGCCGCATCAGATCTGCGAGCAACCAGCTCAGATCAGATGTTGAACCGGGCACGTCATTGGCCATCGGTATAGAACTCCTTGGGGATCAATGCGGGGAAGGAGCGAGCGGTTCAGCCGGACTGCTCGTCGGGGCGTCGTTCGGAGTCGGCGCCCTGCCGGTATGCCGCCCACAGGCCGGGGTTGGGGCCGCCGCGCGGCGCTTCGTCGGCTTGGGGACCGCCGGCGAGCTCCGGGGCGACGTAGCTCTTGGACCGATCGCGCCGCGGTAGCGGCGGGCGCTTCTCGTCGATGAGGACCTTCTCTCCGGGAAACTGCCCGGTTGGGGTCGGCTCGCTCGGGATCTGCGTTTTCGGGAACTGGGTGGTCGTGGTCGTGTCCGAAGGGCTGGACCCGGAAATGGGCACGACCCCGGAGTGCCGCCCGTAGCCCGGCGCGGAACTCCCGTTGGAGCTGCCGACCATGGCCTCGACGGGGGCGCGGTGCACCCCGCGGCGAGTGCCGTTCTCAGGCGCGGCGACCGGTTCGGGTGCCGAGGGCCAGGCCTCGACGGCTGGTTCCGGCGCAACCGGTGCTGGCTTCGGCGCCGGCTCCGGTCGGGAAGCGGGTTCCGGCTTCGGCGCCGGCTCCAGCCGGGACGGCAGGTCCGGCTGAGCGGCCGGTTCCCGCCGGGCGGCAGGTTCCCGCCTGGGGGCCGGCTCCGGCGCGGGGGCCGGTTCGGGCGCAGCGATCGGCTTGGGCGTCGGTTCCGGGGCCACGATGGCGTCCACCGGGGACTTCTCCGGCTCCGGAGCCTCATCGTCCTCGCCGAGCAGCTTGTTCGGGATCACGATGTGGGCGTCCGTGCCGCCGTACATGTTGTTCTCGAGCTCGACGGCGACCTGGTGCCGCTGACCGATCTGCGCGACCACGTACAGGCCGATCCGGCCGTCCTTGAGCCGCTCGTCGCGGTCCACGGCGCCGGGGCTGGCGAGCAGGTCGTTCAGCTCGCTGCGGTCGGCCTGGCTCATGCCCAGACCGCGGTCCCGGATGTCGATCGCCAGGCCAGCGGTGACCCGCTGGGTGCTGACGGTGACCTGGGTGTCGGGCTCGGAGAAGGCGGTCGCGTTCTCGACGAGCTCAGCGACCAGGTGGATGATGTCGGCGACGGCGTGGCCGTGCAGCGTGCCGTCGACCGGCGGGACCACCTTGACGCGGGCGTAGTGCTCGACCTCGGCGACCGAGGAGCGCAGCACCGTGTACATCGCGACCGGCTGGCTCCACTGGCGCCGCGGCATCGAACCGCCGAGCACGGCGAGACTTTCCGCCTGCCGGCGAACGCCGGTGACCAGGTGGTCGACGGCGAACAGACCCTTGAGCAGTTCCGGGTCCTCGACGCGCTGCTCGAGGTCGTCGAGTCGCTGAATCGCGCGGTGCGCCAGCGACTGCACGCGGCGGGCGATGTTGGCGAACACCGCGACGCTCGGGTCGACGACCCCGCCGCTCTCGGCGAACTGCTGCATGCGGACCACGGCGAACTCGGCCGCGGCCTGCGCCTGCCGGATCTCGTAGGACAGCAGCTCGAACGGATCGTTGTTCGTGGGCTCACCGGTGGGCCACTTCGGCGCGGGCTGCTCGCCCGCCTGGACTCGCTCCACCAGCCGGGGCAGTTCTTCCCGGCCCTGCGCGACCTCGCCGCGCAGCGCGTCGACATACTGCCGCTCGCGGCGGGCGGTGTCGTCGATGGACCGCTGGACATCCCGGGAGGAGTCCTCGGTCCGGTCGTTGATCTCGGTGGCGGTAGCGGTGGCCTTGCGGTATGCCGCGTACAGCACGGCTATGCAGCCGACCGCTCCGATTCCGAGCACGGTGTACTGCAGCTCGACGGGTGTGTCGAGGGACAGCACGACTGCTGCTGCGATCGCGAGCACGGCCAGGACGGCCAGCGGAAGCATGACCAGTCGCTGCAGCTCGGGTCGCAGGTCATCGTCCGCGTCGCGAGACGACGCGGGTAACCGCTCGGACTCCGACGCGGTAGAAGGGAACTCAGACATCAGCGTCCTTGGTCGGGGATGCGGCGACGGGCACCGGATGCCTGGGGGTCGGGGACGTCACCGCGGGACTACTGGTGTTTCGATTGTTGATCAACTCATCACCGAAGTGATCCTAGCGACCCTAGTGGAGATTCAGTAGCGAGGGTGTTGACCTTTGGAAACGCTTGAATTAAGCCTAGATCGGCCACCGCTTCGGGTGAAACGCCTGCATGGTCGCGGATCCGGTCCGATGCGGTCGTCGCCGGGCGGGGCGCAGGCGGCTCGGCGCGGGATCGCGCGTGATCGTTCCGGCGTTCGCAGCTGACCTGTGCGAACTGGTCCGAACGCGAGCTTCGCATCACTCGTTCGGGTGGTCTTCGCTATTCTAATCAGCGCAGCGTCGGGAACTCTGGGGTCGACCGCCGGCTGGTCGCAGGTGGACGGAACGACCGCGACCAGCCGGAGCAGTTGTCAGCTCGTGATGTCCTTGCGCTGGAAGCGCCAGATCGCCAGTGCGATGAACAGCGTCGCGTAGGTCAGTGCGGAGAAGGCGCCGTGCGCGACCTCCGTCCAGTCGACGTCCGCGCCGAGCAGGTCGGCGTAGGCGGTCGAGTAGTGCGTCGGCAGGTAGGTGCGCAGGCTCCCGAGCGCGTTGATCTGGTCGAGGATCTCCGACAGGATCGACACCACGACCGCGCCACCGACCGCGCCGAGCGGTGCATCGGTGCTCACGCTCAACCACAGCGCCAGGCCTGCGATCCAGGTCAGGTGCACGGCCAGGTAAGCGGTCGCCGCCGTCAGGCTCGCCAGCCCGGAGGCGAACGGCACCGATTCCCCGGTGGGGGTCACCAGATTCCCCGCGCCGTACCAGAGCACGCCCACGCCGAGTGAGATCGCGGTCAGCAGCACCAGCCCGAAGACCGACAGCAGTCCGGCGACGATCGCCTTCTGCCGCAGCATCCGGACGCGTGGGACCGGCGCTGCGAGCAGGTACTTCAAGCTCGACCAGGACGCTTCGCTGGCCACCGTGTCGCCGAAGAACAACGCCACCACCACGACCAGCAGGAAGCCGGTCGAGGCGAACAGGGTGAACGCGGTGAAGTTCAGCCCGCTCTCGGTGGCCATGTCGGCGAAGGTCCGCCCGCGTCCGACGGCGTCGCCGATCTCGAACGACAGCAGCAGCAACACCGGCAGCACCACCAGGAAGCCCAGCGTCAGCCGGGTGCGGCGCCGTCGCAGCTGGCGGGCGAGTTCCACCCGCACCGGCAGCGTCCGCTTCGCGTGGTAGCCCTCGATGCCGCCGTCCGGCTGCGCGGGGTGGCTGCGCCCCGAGCGCACCAGCGCGGTCTTGGTGGTGTCCAGCTGCCCGATCTTCGCGGGACCGCTGGTTTGCGGCTCGTCGGTCACCGTTTCTCCTCTCCGACCAGCTGCAAGAAAGCGTCCTCCAAGCGCCGTCGCGGACCCACCTGGTGCACCGAGACCCCGGCGTCGACCAGCACGTTGACCGCGATGGCGGCCTTGTGCCCGGCCAGGTCGGCGTGCACCAGGTCGCCGTCGACCTCGACCTGGCCCAGCCCCTCGATCGTGCGCAACGCCGCGGCGGCCTGCTGCGGCTCGTCGACCCGGAAGGTCGCCTCGCCGTCGACCGAGGCGATTTCGGCCACGCTGCCGGTGGTCACCAGGCGACCGTTGTGCATCACGACGACGTGGGTGCAGGTCTGCTCGACCTCGGCGAGCAGGTGGCTGGACACCAGCACCGACCGCCCGGTGGCGGCGTAGCGGCGCAGGATCTCGCGCATCTGGTGGATCTGCGGCGGGTCGAGCCCGTTGGTCGGTTCGTCGAGCACGAGCAGCTCCGGCAGACCGAGCATGGCCTGGGCGATCGCCAGCCGCTGCTTCATGCCCTGGCTGTAGCTGCACACGCGGCGCTGCGCGGCACTGCCCAGCCCGGCGATCTGCAGGACTTCGTCGAAGCGGGCCTGCAGCATGGGCCGCCCGGTCGCCGCCCAGTAGTAGCGCAGGTTGTCCACACCGGACAGGTGCGGCAGGAAGCCCGGGGTCTCCACCAGCGTGCCGACCCGCGACAGCACCGGAGCACCGGGCGCCAGCCGGTGGCCGAAGATCCGGATCTGCCCGGAGCTCGGGTGCAGCAGTCCCAGCAGCATGCGCAGGGTCGTGGTCTTGCCGGCGCCGTTGGGGCCGAGCAGCCCCACGATCTGGCCCTGCTCGACGCGGATCGACAGGTCCTGCACAGCGGTGGGTTTGTCCGGGTAGGACTTGGTCAGCCCGGCGATCACCAGCGGCGTGTCGGACAGCATCGGGTCGATGTCGTCGCTGCTCTTGCGGCGGATCCGCGAGATCACCCAGGCGACCAGCACCAGCCCGGCCAGCAGCCCGATGCCCACCAGCGGTTCGGCCGGCACGGCGTTGGCGTTGTTCGCGGTCCCGCGCACCGACGGGATGGTCACCTCGCTGTCCCCGGCGAGCCCGACCCGGTGCACGGCCGGTTCCTTCGGCTGCGCGTAGGCCTGGTCGGTGGTCGAGACGACCAGCTCCAGGCGGTGGCCGGTCTCCAGCGGGTGCACCACGCCGGGTAGCGCCACGTCGACGTCCACCGGTGTGCCGTCCGGCGGCAGGTCCGTCACGTGCAGCGGGGAGACCGCGTTGCCGATCAGGGTGCGCTTCTGGTCCGGGGCGACGTCGTAGAGCTTGGCGAACAGCACTGCGCTGCCGGTGGTGGGCTGGCCCCGCACCGAGGCCACCGACAACCGGGTTCGCGGCGTGCCGGAGATCAGCAGCTGGCTGTCCAGCGGGTCGGTGCGGAACACCGCGGTCTGGCCGGGCAGGTCCCGCGCCAGCGACTGGCCGAGGCTGCCCGCCGTGTCGAGGGCCTGCGAAGCGCCGGGCAGCGAACTCCTCGCCGCCGGGTTGCCGCCGGGCGGGTTGACGACTTCGGTGGCCTGGCCGTGCAGAGCCAGCGAGAAGCGCGGCACGCGCGCGACGTCCTGCACGCCCGGGTAGGAGTCGGCGGTGATGGTGCGGACCGGGATCTCGCCGTTGCGCTGCGGGCGCCCGGCGATGTCGAACAGGAAGTCTTTGTGCTGTTCCGGCGCGGGCCCCACGCCGCCGAGGTGGAAGGCGAACCAGTCGGCGATCTGCTGGCGCTGCGCGGGCCCGGGTTCGGCGCCGTCGTGGCCACCGGCGAACCAGATCGTCTTGACCTCGCCGCCGGCCGCGGTGATCTGCCGGGCGTTGGCGTCGGACTGGTCGAGGCCGAACAAGGTGTCGTGCTCGCCCTGCATCAGCAGCGTCGGCACTTTGATGTTGGCCGTGACCGACTTCGGCGAGACCCGGGCGAGCAGGTCCAGCGTCGCCTGCCCGGCCCGCCCGGTCTGCGCCAGCTCGCTGTAGGCAGCGCACACCTGATCGGTGAAGTTGCCGCAGGTCAGCTGCTGTCCTTGCGGGCTGGTCGGGCGGCCCGGCGAGCCGTTTCCGATGTCCGGCTGGTCGTTCGGCCGCGGTGTGCTCCCGGCGGCGAACAGCAGTCCGGCCCACGCCTGCTTGAACACGCCCTCGTCGTTGAACGAGCCACCGGCCGGGGTGGGGGTGGTGCGGGCCTGGCGCGCGGCGTTGTTGGGCAGCAGCGCTTGGCCGAGGTCGTTGTAGGTCATCACCGGGGCGATGGCGTCGACGCGGTGGTCGGCACCGGCCAGCATCAGGCTCAGCGCCCCGCCGTAGGAGGCGCCGGTGACGCCGACCTTCGGATCGCCGTCGCCGTCGCGGGACACCTCGGGCTGGCGGGCCAGCCAGTCCAGCAGCTGCTGGGCGTCCTTGACCTCGTAGTCGGGATCGTTGAGCGCGATCTGGCCGGTGCTCCGGCCGAAACCGCGGGAGGAATAGGTGAGCACCGTGAAGCCGCGCTGCACCAGTTCCTGGGCCTGCGTGGCGGTGTCGGCCTTGCTACCGCCGAAGCCGTGCGCGAGCAGGATCGTCGGTGCCGGGGTCTCGGCGGGGGCGTAGAGGGTGACGTCGATCTGAATCCGCTGGGAGTCGTCGGGCCCGTCCACCACGTCCACCATCGCCTCCCGCGGACGTTCCGGGGCGGCGTGGCGCGGTTGTTCACCGGACCACAGGAGAGCGGTGAGCACCACTACGGCGATGCAGGACAGCGCGGCCAGCGCGATGCGCGTGCGGCGGCGACGGGATGCGGACACGTTTTCGACAGTAGGGGAAGAGGGGAGCACCGGTTCGTATCCAGACGAGTGCGAAGACCAAGAAGCTATGAACCAGAGACCAAACAGAAACCGGACACCTCGTCGCGTCCGCCATCGGGTCGTTGCCGCATCCCCGCGTGCGGTCCCGGCTGGGACCGGGTCCGGGTGATCATAACGGTGATCGCCAGGAGGGCAAGGGCCGATCCGGCCGCCGTCGGGATGACATGAGCGTGTCCCGCATTGTTCCTGGGGGCATACCCATTACGGTCCGTGCGTGATGTTCGTTGCTTGTGGTAGCCCCTGGCTAGCGTCGAGGGGTGCGCGTAAGTGACAATCTTGGCAAGTGGAGGGGAGTATTCCTTCGCGACGGTGTCGTCATCACGGAACTTGCTAGGACAAGCCCGGTGCCGTCGACCGGTTGCCAAGCCGGTGGAAGAGACCTCCGGTCCCTTGGCGTACGCCCTGAACCGGAGGTAACTCATGGGTGCCGACGTAACGTTGCTGGCCCAGCAGGCATCAGGAGCTGCTGATCGGCTCGACATTCCGTGGTGGATCTGGGCCGCCACGCTCGGCGGCTTGGCTCTGCTGCTGCTGATCGACCTGGTGATCGTTGACCGCAAGCCGCACGAGGTCACCACGGGTGAAGCGGCGCGGTGGGTCATCTTCTACGTCGCTTGCGCGGTGGCGTTCGGCATCGGTGTCTGGATCTTCGGCGATGCGCACTTCGCCATTCAGTACTTCACTGGTTACATCACCGAGTACTCGCTGAGCATCGACAACCTGTTCATCTTCATGGTGATCATGTCGAGCTTCGCGGTCCCGTCGATCCACCAGCACCGCGTGCTGCTGATCGGCATCCTGCTGGCACTGGTGATGCGAGGCATCTTCATCGCCGTGGGCGCCGCGCTGATCGAGCAGTTCGTCTGGATCTTCTTCATCTTCGGTGGCTTCCTGATCTGGACCGCCATCAGCATGGTGCGCAAGAAGGACGAGGACGAGGAGTACAGCGAGAACGTCCTGGTGCGCTGGGTGCGCAAGGTGTTCCCGGTGACCGACGACTACCACGGCCACAAGTCGGTCGTGAAGATCGACGGCAAGAAACTCCTGACCCCGATGTTCGTGGTCATCGTCGCGATCGGCAGCGCCGACCTGCTGTTCGCGGTCGACTCGATCCCGGCGATCTTCGGCATCACCCAGGACCCGTTCCTGGTCTTCACCGCCAACGCCTTCGCGCTGATGGGTCTGCGCCAGCTGTACTTCCTGCTCGGCGGCCTGGTGGACAAGCTGATCTACCTTTCGGTGGGCTTGGCCGTGATCCTCGGATTCATCGGCATCAAGCTGATCATCCACGCGTTCCACGAGTACCACCTGGTGCCGGAGTGGCTGGAGATCAACAACTGGATGTCGCTGAGCTTCATCATCGTGGTCCTGGTGATCACGGCCTGGGCAAGCCTGGCCAAGGCCAAGAAGAACGGCGAGCCCGAATCGGCACCGGAGCAGGTCGAGAAGGCCTGACCCCTGGTCGAAACGAAGTGCCCGGAGCTTAATCGAGCTCCGGGCACCTCCGTGTTTCAGAACCTGTCTCCGATGGTCCTTTTGCGTCAGTCCAGGAGCGTGTAGCTGAGTTCCTTGCACACTCGCCCCAACGGCACGTCCAGGCCCGGGTGGCTCAGGGGTAGCAGGACGTCGGGGGAGTCGGGCAGGGCTGTGGCTGCCGGGGGATCCCAGAGGCACAGCGACGGGTTGCCCGCGTCCATTGAAGAGCGGTACCAGAGGCCGTCGAGTTCCGGATAGGCCGCGCGGATGCCGCGGGCCCACGCCTGGGTGCGCAGCTTGGGACCGGTGGCGATCGCTTGCGAGGCGCCGGCCCGGGTCGCCCACAGGCCGGTCAGGTCCAGCAAGCGCAGCGTCCGACGTGGACGGAACAGCACCAGCTGCGGACTGCGGGTCCGGCGGTCCACTGTGGAGGTCGCTTGGAACACCTCTGCGATGCAGGTCTGCACTGACAGCGAGAAGTACAGGACGCCGTGCTCCCGCGTGACGGTCGGCCCGCCCTGCGCGTTGGGCAGGTGCGGGTCGAACCGGGCGTGCGGCAGCGGACCGGCGTAGCGGAAGCTGTTCCACTGCTGGGGGTGGTTGCCCCCGGTGGTGAACACGCGCACGAGGCGAGTACCGGCCGGCACCGCGATGACGTCTTCGGTGCGCCGGAGCATCGCCTGCAGCACAGCTGGCGCAGGCGGCTGGGGTAGCCGTGCCATGGAGGTCCTGGATCGAGTTGGATGGGGTGTGCGCTCAGGCCGGGGTGCCGATGGTGGCGGCGAGCTCGGCCACCCGCTGGGGGTCGCCGCCTGCCAGCAGCCACTCGCGCGGGCTCGCGGGGCGGTCCCCGAGTTCGAGGTCCTCCTGCGGCGTGGTCATGAAGTTGGCCAGCACCAGCGAGGGTTGGTCCACCGGCATCAGCGCGAGCACCACGTCCAGACCGGGCAGCGCGTCGGCGTCGGTGAACTGCCACGCGGGCAGTCGCCATCCGCCGCGGTCCTTCCAGCCGATCAAGCGGCGTTCGCTGATCCGGTGCCGGATGCGACTGGTGTCCACCCCGATCCGCTCGGCGGCCTGGTTGACCGACAGCGCGGTATCGCGCAGCACCGCCTGCTCGGCGACGGTGCGCGCGCGGGGGTCGACTTCGGCGTCGCTGAGCGGCGTCAGGTCCAGCCCCGCCTCGCTGAGGGCGGCCCGTTCCGCGTCGGTGAAGTGCGCGGCTGGGTCTCCCTGGGGCGAGGTGAGCTTCTTGGCGGCATCCTCGACCAGTGTCAGAAATTCGTTGGCGGTGACCTTTAAACCGGCTCGTGCCAACACAGTCTCCAGCGCGGCTGACATGCCTCCAGGGTAGCGCGGTACGGGAGAAATGTGTGCGCGAACGTGCGCCTGGTGCTGAATCTCACTTTTCGTAGCATGTGGATTGCGGACCGTGACGATCGTGCGGCTCCGGTCGGGTTGCGCAGCACCGTGATCGTGGATCGAATGCCCGACCGGAGTCGCTCTTGATTACGGCAGTGTGTCCAATTGCGCCCGCACCGGATCGGAGAAGGCGTTGTCGCTGCTGGCATCCCAGTTGATCGACCAGGTCATGACGCCGCTGAGTTCCGGGTGCGGCTGGTCCGGGGTGTACTGTCCGCAGTCCTTCGCGGCGGTCAGGCAGTTCAGCGCGTTGCCGATCACTGCGGGCTCCACGTATCCGCTGCCCGCCGCTGACGGCGTGGCCGGCAGGCCCAGCGAGACCTGGTCGGGTCGCAGCACTTGCAGCAGGCTGCAGGCCTGCGAGGTGATGAAGTCGACCGAGCCTTGGCTGTAGACCTGGCCGTCGCAACCGTTCATCGAACCCGAGTTGTAGTACTGGGTGTGCACGACGGTGATGACGTCCTTGAGGTTGTTGATCAGCTCCAGGTAGGAGCCGCTGGGCTGCACGTCGAGGGTTTGCGGGGCCATGGTCAGCAGGAAGCCGTCGCCAACCTGTTCGCGCAACTGCTGGACGGCGGTGGTGGTGTTGGGGAGGTTGAAGCCGTGCTCCAAGTCAATATCTAACCCATCAATGCCGTATTTCGTTAAAATTTTTCCAACGGAATCGACGAAATTGGCGACGTTCGACTCGGAGCCCAAGTCGACGTTGCCCAATTCGCCGCCGATCGAGAGCACGAAGGACTTGCCCTCGGACTTCTTCGCGGCGATGTCGGCCTTGAGCTGTTCGTCGGTGTAGCCGCCGAGCGCGTCGGAGAGCTCCGGGTCGACGTTGAAGGTGACCGCACCGGGGCGGGCCGAGTCGGCGTTGGCGAAGGCAAGGGCGATCAGGTCGTAGTTCGGCGAGATGTCGCTGACCTTGAGCGGCTTGGCGTTGTTGGTGAAGTTCTGCCAGTAGCCGGTGAGCTGGTGCTTCGGGAGCGCCTGCGGCGCATCGGCCGTCGCGGTCGGGGCGAGTGTGAGCGCGGTCAGGGCCGCTGCGGTCAGGGCGGCCAGGCGTTTCATCATGCGGACCTCCGGGGATTCGTACCGGATGCGTCTTCGCAAAATGGACTAGACCAGCTGGATGGTCAACGGTTTGGCGATGTTGCGAAGCGGGGGAGGGTTGACGCGGCCGGGCGTGGGTCGTTGACTGGACGTACCGACTGGTCGGTCTCAATGTGGAGGTGGCGTGTTGGTCAGCCCTTACGACGCACGGCCGTGGCTGGAGCTCTACGCGGGCGAGATCCCGGAGACGATCGAACCGCGGTTCGGCAGCCTGCTCGAGGTGTTCGCCGCCGCCTGCCGAGAACACCCGGACCGGGTCGCCACCACCTACTTCGACGGTCGGCTCAGCTTCCGCGAGCTCGACGAGCTCAGCGACGGGCTGGCGCAGCACTTCGTCGACGAGGGCGTCGCCGCCGGTGACCGGGTCGCGGTGTACCTGCAGAACGTGCCGCAGTTCGTGATCGCGTTGCTGGCCGGGTGGAAGGCCGGGGCGATCGTGGTCCCGCTCAACCCGATGTACCGGAGCCGCGAGCTGACCAGGATCCTCGCCGACGCGCGGCCCGCCGCGGTGGTCTCCTCCGAGCAGGGCTGGCACGACGTGCTCGGCGAGCTGACCGGACCGGCCGGGGTGCGCGTCGCGGTCACCACCAGCGAGCTGGACCTGCAGACCCGCCACGACGCGCGGCTGTTCAGCCGCATCGAGCGGCGCCCCGCGGCCGGGTGCGCGGACCTGCTCGCCGTCGCGCGGGCCAACGCGGGCAGGCGGCCGCCCGCGGTGTCACCGTCCAGTTCGGACACCGCGCTGCTCGTCTACACCTCCGGCACCAGCGGAATTCCCAAGGGCGCCACCAACACTCACGGCAACGTGGTGTTCAACGCAGAGGGCATGGCCGTCCGAATCCGGGAGATCGGCGGGGGCGGGATCTTCGCGCTGGCTCCGCTCTTCCACATCACCGGCCTGGTCTGCCAGCTCGGTGGGGCGATGGCCGCCGGTCTCCAGCTGGACCTGGCCTACCGGTTCGAGCCCGGCGTCGTGCTCGATGCGCTCGCCGAGCACCGGCCCTGCTACATGGTCGGCCCGTCCACCGCGTACATGGCGCTGATGAACCACCCGGAGGTCACCGCCGACCACTTCTCCTCGCTGGAGCTGGTCTACTCCGGCGGGGCGCCGTTGCCGTCGGCGGTGGTCGAGGCGTTCCGCGAGCGGTTCGGCCACTACATCCACAACGGCTACGGGCTCACCGAGACCACCGCGACCGCGACTTCCGTGCCGGCGCACCTGGAAGCTCCGGTGGACGAGGCTTCGAGAACCCTCAGCGTCGGGCTGCCCACTTACGACGCGGTGGTGCGCATCGTCGACGACGAGGGCGCCGACCTGCCGGTGGGGGAGGTCGGCGAGATCGTCATCGAAGGCCCGATGGTGGTGCCGTCCTACTGGGACAAACCCGAGGAGACCGCGGCCGGAATCCGTGACGGGCGGCTGCACACCGGTGACGTCGGGTTCATGGACGCCAAGGGCTGGTTCTACGTGGTGGACCGCAAGAAGGACATGATCAACGCCTCCGGGTTCAAGGTGTGGCCGCGCGAGGTGGAGGACGTCCTCTACGGACACCCGGCTGTCCGCGAGGTCGCCGTGGTCGGCGTGCCCGACGCCTACCGGGGCGAGACGGTCAAGGCGTTCGTGAGCCTGAGCCGCGGCCGTTCGGCGGAGCCCGCGGAACTCGTCGAGCACTGCAAGCAGCAGCTGGCCGCGTACAAGTACCCGCGCAGCGTCGAAATCCTCGACGAGCTGCCGAAGACGGCCACCGGCAAGATCCTGCGCCGCCAACTCCGCGACACCGCTCGCGCGGCGGAGTAGTGGCACGAGGTGCACGCAAATTCCATTGAAATCGGACGTCTGATTTCCCTTGAAATCGCGCTGAACGGCGGAGAGGAAGGAAGTAGATGAGCAAGCGTTTCGACGGTCGGGTGGCGGTCGTGACCGGTGCCAGCCGGGGAATCGGCCTGGCCATCGCGGAGCGGCTGGTGGCCGAGGGCGCGAAGGTGACCTTGACCGCGCGCAAGCCCGAGCCGCTGGCCGAGGCGGTGGAGGGCCTGGGCGGCGCCGAGCACGCGCTCGGCATCGCGGGCAAGGCCGACGACACCGAGCACCAGGCCGAAGCGGTGGCCAAGACGGTCGAGGCGTTCGGCCGGGTGGACGTGCTGGTCAACAACACCGGGATCAACCCGGCCTACGGACCGCTGCTCGACGTGGAACCCGGCGTCGCGCGCAAGTCCTTCGAGGTCAACGTGCTCGCCGCGCTGTCGTGGACCCAGCAGGTCCACCGGGCGTGGATGGGCGAGCACGGCGGTTCGGTGCTCAACGTGTCCTCCGTGGCCGGTGTGCGGCCCGCGCCGGGGATCGGTTTCTACGGTGCCACCAAGGCGATGCTGTCCTACATCACCCAGGACCTCGCGGTGGAGCTCGGCCCGAAGGTCCGGGTCAACGCGATCGCCCCGGCGGTGGTCAAGACGAAGTTCGCCACCGCGCTCTACGAAGGCCGCGAGGACGAGGTCGCCGCGCAGTACCCGTTGCAGCGCTTGGGAATTCCGTCCGACATCAGCGGTGCGGCGGCGTTCCTGCTTTCCGAGGAAGCGTCCTGGATCACCGGACAGGTGCTGGTGCTCGACGGCGGTATGACGTTGACGGGCGGTGTGTGAGGTGCAGCTGGCCGGTTCAGCGGTGGTGATCACCGGTGCGGGCAACGGCATCGGTGCGGCGATGGCCCGCAAGTTCGCCGAGCTCGGTGCGGAGATCGTGCTAGCCGATGTGGACACCGAAGGCGTCCAGCGGGTCGCGGCGGAGGTCGGCGGCCTGGCGGTGCCGGGCGATGTCGCGAGCGAGGACGGCGTGCGCACGCTGGTCGAGGCCGCTCTCGCCGAGCACGGGCAGATCGATCTGTTCTGCGCCAACGCCGGGATTTCCCGCGGCGGTGGTCCGGAGGCGGACGAGGCGGCTTGGGCGGATTCCTGGGACGTCAACGTCATGGCGCACGTCCGTGCCGCCCGCGCACTGCTCCCGCACTGGCTGGAACGCGGGAGCGGGCACTTCCTGGCCACGGTGTCGGCCGCGGGACTGCTGACGATGTTGCAGGCCGCGCCGTACTCGGTGACCAAGCACGCGGCGCTCGGTTTCGCCGAATGGCTGGCGATCACCTACGCCGACCAAGGCATCACCGCGCAGGCCCTGTGCCCGCAGGGAGTGCGCACGAACATGCTCAGCAGCAGCGGCGACGCCGGCAAGACGCTGCTCGACGACGGAGCGCTGGAACCGGAGCAGGTCGCCGACCTGGTCGCGGACTCGCTGGACAGCGGCGAGTTCCTGATCCTGCCGCACCCGGAGGTCGCCGACTACTACGCGTTGCGCGCCGCCCAGCCGCAGCGGTGGCAGGCGGGCATGCGCAAGCTCCAGCGCAAGCTGGGATGACGGGTGTATCCCCGCCGGTCCGCGGTGCAGCGGACCGGTGGGTCGATACGCTGAGCGGGGATCGACAGGGGAGGTTGACATGGCGAGGGTGGCCAACGGCCGCACCACCGCCGCGACGGCGGCAGGTGACGAGCCGGTCCCGCAGCGGTTGCTCTCGGTGGCGACGAAGTTGTTCGCCGAGCAGGGCTACGAGCTGACTTCGGTGCAGCAGATCGTGGACGCGGCCGGAGTCACCAAGGGGGCGATGTACCACTACTTCGGCTCCAAGGACGACCTGCTCTACGAGATCTACGCGCGGGTGCTGCGGGTGCAGCACGCGCGGATGGAGAGCGCGGCCGACAGCGACTCCCCGGTGCAGGAGCGGCTGCACGCCGTGGCCGCCGACGTCGTCGCGACCACGGCGGCGAACCTGGACGACACGAAGATCTTCTTCCGCTCCATGCACCTGCTGCACGCGGACAAGCAGGCGGAGGTCCGCGGGGAGCGCCGCCGCTACCACGAGCGGGTGTGCGAGCTGATCGAGGAAGGCCAGCGCGACGGTGTGTTCCGGACCGACAAGTCGCCGGACCTGGTGGTGGACTTCTTCTTCGGTGCGGTGCACCACCTGAGCAGCTGGTTCCGCCAGGACGGCGAGCTCACCGGGGAGGACGTCGGGGAGCAGTTCGCCGACCTTCTGCTGGCCTCGCTGCGACCTTGATCCCGGTGCGGTCCAACGGTTTTCGGTGATCTTCCGGGGTTGACCGCGCGGTGCCGAGGTGCGAGATTCCTGGCAGTTTCGGAAGAACACCGCTCCGGACTTTGGTGGTCAGATGAGCAGCTATGCGCAGCGTCCTTGGCTCGCCCACTACGGAAACCTCCCGGCGGACATCGAAGTCGAGCACGGCACCGCGCTCGACCTGTTCCGCGCCGCCGTGGCCCGCGCGCCGGAAACCACGGCGATCCGGTACTTCGACGGGCAGCTCACCCTGGCCGACGTGGACGCGGCGTCCGACGCGCTCGCGGTCGCGTTGCAGGACAACGGTTTTCAACCGGGCGACCGGCTCGGCGTCTACGTGCAGAACAACCCCGCGTTCGTGATCGCGGTGGTGGCCGCGTGGAAGACCGGGGGAGCGGCCGTGGTCATCAACCCGATGAACAAGGCGCGGGAGCTGTCCTACCTCCTGACCGATTCGGGCGCTAACGCACTGGTCTGCCTGGACGAGCTGCACCCGGTCGCGCGGGAAGTCCTCGCTTCGGGCGCCACGCAGGTCTCGACCGTCATCACCTGCTCGGCGCGCGATTGGCAGACCCGCAACGATCCCCGCGTCATGCCGCAGGCGGAAGTGGGCCGCGGGCAGAAGCTGGACCTGCTCGAACTCATCGATCGGTATGCCGGTCGAACCCCGGTGGCCGATCCGCCATCGCCCTCCGACGTCGCCGTCCTCACCTACACCTCGGGCACGACCGGTGAGCCCAAGGGCGCGATGAACACCCACGCCGTGATCGCGTTCAACGCGCAGGCCTTCCGCGACTGGATGGGCACGACTTCGGCTGACAGCATCCTGGGCGTCGCGCCGCTGTTCCACATCACGGGTCTGGTCGGGCACTTCGCGCTGAGCCTGCTCGTGCCGTGCCCGCTGGTGCTGGTCCACCGGTTCCAGCCGGAGGTGGTGCTGGACGCGATCCGCGAGCACCGCCCCACCTTCACCATCGGTGCGATCACCGCGTTCATCAGCCTGTCCGCGGCGGAGGGCGTGTCGGCCGAGGACTTCCGCTCGTTCCGGCTGATCTACTCGGGCGGCGCACCGGTGCCACCGGCGGTGAACCAGCAGTTCCAGGACCGGACCGGCCACTACATCCACAACGCCTACGGCCTGACCGAGACCACGTCGATCACCCACCTCGTCCCGCCGGGAACATGTGCACCGGTGGACCCGGCGTCCGGCGCGCTGTCCATCGGGCTGCCCATCTTCGGCACGGCGGTGCGGATCCTCGACGACTCCGGTGCGGAAGCCCAGGTCGGCCAGGTGGGCGAGATCGCGATCGCCGGTCCCCAGGTGGTGCCCGGCTACTGGCGCAAACCCGAGGCCACCGCGGCAGCGCTACCGGACGGCGAACTGCGCACGGGCGACGTCGGATTCATGGACGCCGACGGCTGGTTCTACGCGGTGGACCGGAAGAAGGACATGATCAACGCAGCCGGCTACAAGGTCTGGCCTCGCGAGGTCGAGGACGTCCTCTACAACCACCCAGCAGTCCTGGAAGCAGCGGTGGTCGGAGTCCCGGACCTCTACCGAGGCGAGTCGGTGAAGGCTTACGTCACCCTGAAACCCGGCGCGTCGGCAACCCCGGAAGACCTGATCACCCACTGTCGCAACGAGATGGCGGCCTACAAGTACCCGCGCCAGGTCGAACTGCTCCCCGAGCTCCCCAAAACCTCGACCGGCAAGATCCTCCGCCGCCACCTCCGAGACCGGTAGGGCAGCCGCTCGCTCGAACCGGGCCAACTTATGCGAGAGATTTTCGCTTATTGTTATCTCTTCAGCGCCAACCGAAATCAATCCCCCAACTGCACAGTCGACCTGTCCCAGCAGACGTTCCACCGCCAAGACAACACCTCGACTCAGCCGACCCACCCCTGTGCCGTCACCCGGGTCTGAACAACAGCGGCGCGAAGCGCCACCTTGGGGCGGCGGTCGGGCGAAGGGCTGGCCCGATTTCTCGCGAAACTGACACCCACCCCACTCCCGGGTGACCCGCCGCCACGCCTGGGATGGTCAACTTCGTGAGAAATTGACACCACCTCGGGTGACGGCGGCTCCTGGCTGGGCTCAGAAGACGACTCGGCTGAGGCCTTCGGCCACGCAGGCCGGTTTGGGGGCGCCTTCGATTTCGATGGTGGACTTGATGGTGAGCTGGACGCCGCCTTGGACTTCGGTGACGTCGGCCAGTTCCGTGGTGGAGCGGATTCGGGCGCCGACCGGGACCGGGCTGGGGAAGCGGACCTTGTTCAGGCCGTAGTTGATGCCCATCTTCGCGCCGTCGAAGCGGTAGGTTTGGGCGTTCAGCTTCGACAGCAGGCTCAGGGTGAGGAAGCCGTGCGCGATGGGCGCTCCGAACGGTCCCTGCTTGGCGCGTTCGACGTCGATGTGGATCCACTGGTGGTCCAGGGTGGCGTCGGCGAACTGGTTCACCTGCTCCTGGGTGATGGTCAGCCACTCACTGGTGCCCAGCGGCTCGCCCTTGGCCGCCATGATCTCTTCCTTGCTCGTGAACACTCGCAATGCGGGAACCTCCTGTGTGGACGGTGGAGGTGGGGGGGGGGGGTGGGGGGTGTTTAAAATCTAATCACAAAACACCCCCATTAAATCTAGATAAAAAAAAATAAAAAAAAAA